>JAIKVO010000105.1 GCA_024685655.1 Treponemataceae bacterium | reverse complement strand
TTTACGCGGAACCGTGAGCGTGATATACGCGACATAAAAACGCTGCTAGATGAAGGTTGGCGGGTAGGTGTTGTTTGGGAGTGCGCTATCACCGGCAAGAACAGATGCGAGAAAATATACGATGTCGCTTCCCGGATTTCGCTGTGGCTTGAAGAAGAGTTCGACCAGCCATTCCGGGAGTTTTAGTGGCCGCTGGGAAACGAGAGTTTGCATCGCGCAAATGCGGAAACATGCGTCATTCGCGCATGCGCAATTTCCAGACGGCACATAAAGTGGAAACATGCGTCATTCGCAGATACACAACTAGATACGAAAAAGAGGTATGATAACATGATTCAGATTTTTGGTACGAATAAGTCTTTTGACTGCAAATCAGCACAGCGTTTCTTTAAAGAACGCCGCATTCCTTTTCAGTTTGTGGATTTGAAAGAGAAGGCCATGTCGCGCGGTGAGTTCGATTCCGTTGTTTCTGCGGTCGCGCGGGTTGCCGGTTCACATACAGACGCGGTGGACGCGCTTATAGACAAAAGCTCCAAGTCGTATGCGGAAATCGCATATCTTGATGAAAGCGACAAAGAAGAAAAGCTTTTTGAAAACCAAGCGAGTTTAATGAAACTGCCAGTTTGTCGCAATGGAAAGACAGACGCGACGTGCGGAATGCAACAAAAAATCTGGGAGTCTTGGACGTAAACGACTGTTTTCGCGCGATGCGTATACAAAAATGCACAACATCACAATCTAAAAATGCTTGAAAATGTGATTCTTTGATTTTATACTGATTCTATCATTTCAGGAGGAATCGTATGAATGAAGTTTATGATTTTATAAAAGCATGCGGAACATATTATCTTGCTACAGTTGAGGATGGTCAGCCACGCAACAGACCGTTTGGTACAGTAAACATTTTTGACGGAAAGCTTTATATCCAGACAGGAAAGAGCAAAGAAGTCTCTAAGCAGATACAAAAGAACCCGAAAGTAGAGATTTGCTGCTTCAAAGACGGAAAGTGGCTCCGTCTTGCGGGCGAGCTCGTGCGCGATGACCGCCGTGAAGCAAAAGCTGATATGCTGGAACACTATCCAGAATTGAAAGGGATGTATTCAGCTGATGACGACAACACAGAAGTTCTATATTTTAAGAATGCTACTGCAACATTTTTCACTTTTGCAGGAGCTCCAAAAGAAGTGAAGTTTTAGTTTTCTTTAGAACACAAAATTATCTGACAGAAAATGAAGATGTAATTGTCTCTGATCCGCATTTCGCGACTATTTTGTATGTGCCTCTCTCAATCGGAACTGAAAGCATGAAAGGTCGCTCCAAATCGGTTTCTAGGAAGAATGTTTCGCCCGATATAATCAGATGCAGTGAATTCTCTTCGCCACCTGAAAATTCAACAGAAAGATTCTGCCTGTTATTGAGAGATGTTGCCTGGTCATGAAAAAAGACGCTCCCGTTTTTTGGTGAAACCAGAGTCAGTGGTAGAGATGTGCCGTCAATTGAGCCTGTCCTTGTTTTCATCAAAAACCATTTTTCATATTCTGCCGGATATTGTGTTCCTTCCTTTGTGTGCCAGTCGCAGAAATTGTTTTCTGAAAGGCTTCCAGCAGGAATATACTCAATGAGTGTTGTAGGGCAAAGTTCTGTTGCGCGTTTGCCGGAAAGAGAGCAAATCCTGACTTTTTTATACTGTTCAGGTTCGCTGAAAGGAACGTCATGAGAGCCTTGCAAACTGCATAGAATTTCGTTCGCTAGGGAAGCCGGAATGGAGCTTCCTGTTTTGCCGACGACTGTTTCACCTGTGAAGTTTCCCATCC
This sequence comes from Treponemataceae bacterium, assembly GCA_024685655.1. Lineage (GTDB taxonomy): Bacteria > Spirochaetota > Spirochaetia > Treponematales > Treponemataceae > Treponema_I. The sequence continues at coordinate 12,941 of JAIKVO010000105.1, read as the reverse complement.
AAACGCCAACTGTATAAAGGGGAGTGGCAGCAAGAGCCGTTATGTTCTGATATTGGTTTGCTGTTCCTGTCTTGAAAATAGATGCAAACGGTGTTTGAAAGACTGTCGCGTAACCAAAGCCTGTAGCTCTGGAGCTTGCATCCGAAAGAATGCTGCAGATAAGGCGCGATGTATCTTTTGTGTATACGGAATATGCTTTTGCAGCGTTTTCATCGGCCTTTTTCTTGTTGTACGCAGGTTTTATGAAAACACCATCCCTGGGAAAAACGCTGAATGCCGCAGTCAGCTCGTAAATACTTACAGCAGCGTTTCCAAGCGCGATACCAAGCCCCGGATCAGCGTTCTTGAGTGAATTGAAATCCATTTCGCCTAACTTTGAGAGATATGTCTTTATTCCAAGCTTGTTAAGAAGATATACAGCAGGTACGTTAAGACTTGATGCAAGTGCGGTTCTTAGTCTGACCGGACCATTGAAACGATTGTTGAAATTCTGTGGAATATATAATTCCTCAAAGCCGAAATCTGTGGGAATATCTGGCAGTATGTCAGACGGCAAGTAGCCATTATCAAGGGCAAGAGCGTAAAGAAGCGGCTTCATGCTTGAACCAGGCTGATTTGGAACGATAACTCCGTCTATTTGTCCTTGGTTCATTTCATCGTTAAAACCGCTGCTTCCTACCCATGCGAGTATTTCAGCGGTCTTTGTGTCGAGTATCAGAATAGCTCCGTTCGTTATGCGGTTCGATGAGTATTTCTTGACCGCGTTTGTCAGTATGTTCTCGGTGTATTTTTGAAGGGGAAGAGATACGGAGAGGTATATATCATGCTTGCCTGAAAAATCATCGGGATATTGTGATGTCAGATATTGGATATAGTGAGGCATATTGAACGGATATTCAAAAGATTTTGCATTTTGTGCTGCTTCCATGATTTCGCTTTCAGAAATATCGTTGCCAAAAACTTCCATTACAGCTTTTACGCAATTCTCCGGTTTTTTTAGCGGATTGTATGAAGATGGCCGGCGGGGAATTACGGCTAGACATCGTATCTGCGCGGTAGAAAGTGAATCAAGCGATACTCCGAAAAAAGTTTTTGCAGCTGAGGTTATCCCTTCTGTGTTGAAACCGAACGGAACGTTATTAAGGTAAAGCTCCAGAATTTCATCTTTTGAGAATCGGCATTCAAGACGCAGGGCATTGAATGCTTCTTGAATTTTTGCGATAAAGCTCCGTTCCTCTACCGGGGTAATAAGTCTTGCAACCTGCATTGTAATTGTAGAAGCCCCGCTTACTATACGCTTGCCTGTTAAGTTTTGGTAAAACGCGCGGAGTATCGCGGCTATATCTATGCCATGATGTTCATAGAAACGTCTGTCCTCAGCAGTGATGAAAGATGTGATGACTGAATCCGGGAACTCGCTCAGTGGCGTATATTCACGTCTGAGTCCGTCTTCGAGCGGAAGAAGCTGAACAAGATTTCCGTCTCTGTCGTATATGCGTGTACTGTACTGTCTTTCAAGGAATTTTTCTGCGTCTGGATATGGAGAAAACTTAAGAATAAGATAAAGCAAGATACCGAGAGACACTGAAACTGCAAGCAAGATTATAAGTACGTTGCGATGTTTATTTTTCTGGAGCTTATTTCTGGCGAGGTTTCCGGTTACAGGCGACTGTTTTTCGTTGCCAATCGCCTGTTTACCGGATTTGTTAGGAAGTTCGGTCATTTTATGGTGTAAAGGTATCCTTCTGTACGGCCGAAGACTTCTGGCTCATACATACATTCCGCGGTCACAGGCGGTGTAGGGTATACTCCTTTTCGTACCGCTCTGAATTTGAACGTTGTTGATGTATGGCCTTTTGAGAACGAATCCCAGAAATACTGGATTTCGTTATCATATATAACGCTGTGGTTAAAATAATGCCAATCATATTCTTCTTCGTCAGAATCCTCTTTTCCCATTGCTGTTGTTATGAAGGTAGAGTCAAGCAGTTCGGCTCCAGAAGGTACTGGTGACCTTAACGCAATGAAAGTTCTGTCTCTTGATGACGATATCGTGAGCTTTGCCTTATAAATTCGTCCGCTTTGAAGTTCAATCACGGTAGAAGACGAACTTGCCGGTCTTATCTCTTCGCCTGTCGTATCATCGTAGATTATGTATGATATTCCGATTCCTTCATCGCGCGCGGAAAGATCCTCGTATGGCAACGCATAAGTAAGGCTTGCCGTGTAATATAGAGAACCTTTTCCCGAACGAGAGAAAGTGAGCGGAAGCATTATACCGGACTTAAGTCCTTTGAAAAGTTCATCGCTGAACTGAAATTCTGTCCTGAACGGTTTTGAAGATGCTCCCTCGAATTTCGTTATTGCAAGCTGTGTGCTTCCCAGACCAGTAGCGGCTGTTATATCGACATTATCAAGATTGGTCGATTTAATGACTGTGTAGAAAGCATCGAAGACAGTAGCTGTCGTAGCTGTGTCATTCCAGTATCCTGCTTTCTGGTTGTTGAGCAATGTGAAGATAAGCCTTGAAATCATCTTGTCCGATGGATCTAAAAGCGAATAAAACTTAATCAAAAGGGCAAGCTGCTCATCTTTCGTTCCGGCATACGGCGCGAAAGAATCGTCCATCTCCGGATATGTTATGTCTGCTCCCTGTGTGCCAGGACGGATGAAAGCCCTGGTCCTGTCGAAGCATTCTTTAACAATAGGAGAGTCCTTTCCGTAATGGTTGTATGCCGCGAGTCCGACATATGCAAGTGTTGATATCGGTGTTTGGCTGTCGCTTATAAGTGAAGCCAAGTCTGTCTCTGATAACGAACGGTCCCCGGATATAGAAAGAACATAGTAAATATATGCTTTGTCGTGATTAGAAAGATAATATTTGCTTGCTTCCTCGCTGGATTTAGGTGGTGCCAGGAAAGATCGAAGCGATCTGATAAGACGATTCCTGTCGATATAAATTTCCGATGTTTTGTAACCGTGTTCCAGTGCAAGCTGAATTATATGTGCTAACCTTGCTGTTACGAACGCATTTCCGACTGTTGAGTCAGACCAGTAGCCGAACGAACCGTTGTTCAACTGACAGTCCGCCCATGATTTGAAAAATGATTTTACGCAAGAATGTATATCGGTTATCTTTGAATCCAATTCCATTTCGAACAGATCTATGTAATCTTCGAACAGGATGAGCGGCAAAACTTTTGCGGACTGCTGCTCAAGACACCCGTATGGATATTGGAATACATATTTCACCGCGCTTCCTAAAGTACCTAACCTTGTAGCGTCGAGCGTTATTGAAATTGAGCCCTTACCGTCTTCTGCGAACTCAGGAATAATAACAGATTCCTCCGCATTCTCCTCGTCCTCTGCGACAACGCCCGTCGTGCTGAAGGTTTCGAAAATATAAGGCTTTTCAATGGTAATCGGGCATACCAGACGTTCGTTAAGCACACCTGGACAAGAAGTTGTGAATACAGCGTTCACTGTTCCTGCTTCAGTAGCGGCGGCATCAAAGTAAACGGCTACAGTGTTTCCTGCTCCAACAGTAACTTTGTGTTTGGCCAGACCATCCACGAAAGCTGCTCCTGTTTTTATTGCTACACCGTCCTCTACAGAACTGTCTGGTTCTGAGAATTGCAGAGAAACCTCCATTTCATGCGGCACACCGTCAAGGTTGGTAAGAATAACGCCCATTTCTGCTGTATCACGTACACGTAGTCGTCGCGGAAGTACCTGCTGTACGTTTATCGGATTCTTTACAGCTACCTCATCTTCTTGTAACGCAAGAAGTTCCCCTTCGGTACCAAATGCTGTTATGCGGTATGTGGTAAGCGTATCCGGTAATTTGAATTTACATACGACCTTACCGTCTTTATCCGTTACAAGCGCAGGCTCGAAAACTGCCGTAGGGTTAAAATCCTTACGCTCCTCGATTTTATCTTCGCCATTGCTGTCCGCGTCACCACCGGCAAGATTCTTAGTCTCATAAGTAACTGGATCCATAAGGTAATTACGGTCATCTCCACCTTTGACGCAAAGCGGGAAGTTTGATTCGTTGTAGTAGAACGATATTGGGTCTGGCACATGATAATTGATAAGATCAAGGACACCCCGGTCTACTGCCATAAGTGTTATTTCTGCGTTTTTAAGCGGTTTTCCGCCTTTTGTGGCAGTTATCGTGATGGTTGCTTCCTCTCCTGGACGATATGCTTCGCTTCCTGTATCTATTGTCAGCGAGAATGCTTTAATATACGGATTGATGTAAACCGGAGTAACACCGTAATATCCTTGCGGTTTGTCAACGTCTTTCTCGCCATACTCATGATGTGGGGGTTCAGTTCTGACGGAGTACGAGCAAATAGACAGATAGACTACAGGAACGTAGTTTCTTGCGATCGGTATGTCCAGAACCTGCACATTGCTGTCAAAATGACGTACTTCCTGAGTGAAAATACCTTCGCGTTCCATTGTGATAAGATAATCGCCTGAAGGAAGCGGGCTTTCAAGCAGCACATGGGCAGTGTCACCCGGATTGTACTGCGACTGGTCAGGAGTAAGCTTTATTGATGATGCTGAGAGGCTTGCGCCGGAACCAGTCGCAAAGAATGTGTAATCCGTAATGACGCTTCTGCCAATGCTGTCCGTCGTCTCGACACGGAGCGTATGGTATCCTGCTTTTTCCGGTTTTACGCTTATCGTTCCTTCTGCTTCGAGTTTTACGGAGCTGGAGCTTTCAACAATTACTTCTTTTTCATAGCGTGAATACACGTTTCCGGCGATTCCCTGCTGTTTTACAAGGTTCCAGTCCGTTCTTAAAAGCGTTATCTCAATAGCTGGATATTCTCCGGCAAGCGCAAGAATCGTGTTTTTAACGTTTTCTCTGCTTGATACTGCGGTTCCGTCCGGTAAAGCCAGTTTGTACGTGAATTCAATAGGTTCGCCTGTTCTTGCGTATGCCGAGTCTGAGAATTTCTTTGAAACACCAACATAAAAAGATGCCGGATGAACTACCGCAGCACCTGATGTTGCTATCTGCTGATTTGAGGCATCGGTTACGTTCGCGGAAACTCTGTATCGATACGGAACTCCTTTTAATGATTCACCTCCGGTTTTGCAAGAAAGCTCGGCTTTTCCTTCCGCATTAAGCTTTCCTACCTCATCATCAATGTACGATCGGTTTTCAGATATGTCGGATGGTCCGAAACGGAAATCTTTGAACTCGTTTTCGGTGGAAGTGAAGTACCACGGCTCCCTGAACCAGTTTGCGTTGTACTCTGCGGAAGCCAGTTTGCCGCCAGCAAGATAAGATGCCGAAAGAGAAGCTGGAATGTTGTCACCGGCTATTATCGGTGTCGAAGGCATTTTGACCGCAGCCTGAAACTTAAGACGCTCAAAATAAGCAACGTTGATTTCTATACTAGGATCATCATAATACGACTGGTCGGTTGAGCCTGCGCGCGTGTAGCGAATCCTGTATGTGCCTGGTTCCAAATCTTCTGGCAAAGTGAAGGAACCGTAGAAGCCTCCCGATTCCGATGTTTTCCCGGATTGCGAATCGTATGTTTCGATATCCCACCAAGATGAATCTTCGAGAATAACAGTATAGTAGCCTGAATACGGTGTATATGAGCCTGCCTGCCTGTTTCTGTCTATTCCGCGGAATGTTACGGTTTCACCGGGTTTGTAAAGCCCGCGGTCACAGAACATGAAGGTTTTTTGTTGTGGGACTAGGGCAGAAGCTATATCCGAAATATAGTAAACTCCGTCTCGCCATGGACTGTGGCTTTCTGGAAAAAATGTCACAGAATCGGTAGAAGTCGATACATAAATAGCAGGACTCGTATCATATGAGTAATCGCCCCTGTCAAAGAATTTCTTTGCTTCTTCTATATCGTACTCAAGTACCGCAAGACCGTTCTTGTCTGTAATTGCTTTTGCGAAAAACGCGCCGTTTTGTACATTCTGAAGGGTTGCTTTTGTAATTCCGTTATAAAGATAGACTTCAGCACCTTCTACAGGTTTTCCGTCCGAAAGCTTTGAGACGAGTACAGCAGTTTTGTTTATTCCGACTCTTGCTGTGACACCTAAGTCCGTTATCTGAATCGTCGTTGAATTCGTAGCTTTGTATACGGAATAATTGTCATAGCTCGATGTAGTATTTATCGCAGCCTCGAATCGAATGGCTCGGTTTCCGTCCGTAAGGTACGGATTAAGGTCTACTTCTTCAAAAATCCTTGTGTTTCTGGGTTCTGTCTTGAGCTCAACAGCTCCTGGAGCATCTTTTGGAATCGATATCGAGTCATAGCCCCTGTAAGCATCGAGTGGAGTTGATGTAGCAGAGACTATGTATCGTGAATCTTCATTAATATTCTGATATTCGAACAGCATTTTATGCGGGAATTGTTCTTCAAGTATCTGGATTCCATAATTTTGGAACTGCGCGAAGCTTTTTGCGTCCGGAACAAATGTTTCAACTTTTGTTACTGAGCTGAGCTTTCTGCCGTAAATGTCTTCCAAGCCGGTGTTCAGGATAATCGTGTATGTGTCTCCGAAGTTTACAGGAAGTCCGTAAAGAATGATTGTATTCCCGAAAACCTCAATGTTTTCTTCTTTTATAGGCATGTAAGGAATTGTAGAAATGTTGGGAAGCACCGTATCAGATTTCAGCGGATGGGACATGTAGATATTCACAGGATTTGTGTATTTTCCGTTAGTCTGGCTGTTATAACTGCTTTGCAGTGTGAATTTATTAAGAGTAGTATATTGTGCAGACTGCACTTCGTGGACACCATCTGTGACAGTGAGCTTTATGTTTGTCTCGAATGGTATTGGAGAAGATATGTGATATGTAACTGTGTCCGGCAAGGATTGTGTTACAGTGAATTCAGCCTTCTTGTATCCGATAGTGATAAGCGACATTTCCTCGATAACATCAGCGTCGATATCGTAGTTGAACTGAACCCTCAATTCTTTTGCGGCTTCAGGAGGAACATCGGATATAGAAACATATTCTTTGTTTTCTATGCTCCAGTCATATCCTGGCTGAAACCACTCAATTTCGAGCGGTGCGGCTTCTGTAGAGAATTCTGTATCACCGGCGAGCGTGTTGCCGCTGATCGCGCGTATATCTGGGTTCAGTTTGATTGTGTATACTTGCCGTGGATTACAGTTTTCTGTAGCGTCAAAACTCAAAAGACTCGTTCCGTACCAACGGAAAACGCCTTTTAACGGTGGCTCTATCTCCATGTATGGTGATACAGACGATTGCTCGCCCAATGCTGCGAGCGGAACAATAGGCTCTGAGAAAAGGACATAGAATGAAGGTCTTTTTACGTCAGCTGGAATCGTTCCGTTCGGTCCCCAGTCCTCAACGGTGAAAGTTCCGATTGTGGAAGAATTCCCTTGCTGCATATAGGCTGGTAATGAAGTTCCTATTGATGTAGTTTTTTTTACGGAATAGTCAGTCTTGTATTCTGTTATTGAACGAAGTCCCGGTATAACCGATTGAAAACCCTGTGCCTGAACGTTTACGGTATTTTCGTTCTGCGCTTTTATTTTGTTTATGACTGCTGCCTCAGATTCTGGAAGATACGGAGTATAGTCAAGAGTGAAAATTTCTTTCGGCTCTATGAATTTGTCCTGCAAGTAAGAATCTGGAATGGTTTCTGGAACAAGTGCCGTTCCTGTTGTGACCGATGAAGATATGTTCGTATTTGGCGATTCCTGTCCCTGTTTGTTATCAACCGTGTTATTCTCCGGGGACTGTTTTGAACAGCAAATAAAGAGAGGCATAATAAGTGCAATTGTTGATATAAAAACAAACAGAGAGCTACACTTTGTCTTCATTTTTTATACATCTCCTGTAAGTGAACGGCACTTTTTCCTGTGCCGTAAGTATAAATATATATAAGGTATCTCCAAAAACTGACTTATGTGATTTTTCAGAGATTGACTATATTGTTAGAATAAGAGTTTTAGTCTGTAACCATGCTCTGCAACAGTCCGCTTCCTGCAGATACATTTGTTTTTAATCTTTTTCCTATTATATCATAAAAAAACTCTGGCGACATACCTGGTGAAAGAATTTTTTCAGTTCGTAATATAGCTATATCTTTTTTGCGTATACGCTGACCGCGTTTCATATCTTTCATCACATGGATAGATCTGTTTGTACGTGTATAATTTTGCTTTTCAGAAGGTGCAAGCTTTTTCTCGCCATCGCCCATTATTGTCTCAAGCATCTCCTCTCCGAACATGTCGCTAAGTTCTGCAATAAGCATGTCGTGGTCAAGTTTTCCAATCTCGCGAACTTTTTGCGTCATGGTTGCAAACTCGTCCGGGGTGAGTGCGACCGGGTCGTCAAGCCCGTCTGTCTCTTTGCTGAGCGTAATATGTTTTTCGATTATAGAGCCGCCTGCCGCTACAGAAACAAGCGGAACAAGAAGCGGGTCGAGCGAATGGTCGCTTACTCCTGTCGGAATACCGAACTTTTGTGAAAGCGTCACTAGAGTAGAAAGATTATATTCGGTTTCTGGAGCAGGGTAGCTTGTAATACAGTGAAGGAGAGACAGCTGCGGCAATTTGCTTTTACCATCGCGATTATCTGATTCTTGTGTGCGTCGTTTTTTCAATGCGCATGGAGTCGCGTAAAGCGGCTTTAGTATCTGCAAGGCTTTTTCTATGTCGGACATGAGCGAAACCCCGGAGGAAAGTACAACCGGAATCCGCTTGCTGAAAGGACAAGTTTCAAGCCTTACAAGTTCATTAAGCATCGGGTAATGGTTAAGCTCCGGCGATGCGATTTTAATCATATCAGGCTTGAGCGAATATAGTTTTCTAAGGCTTCTTATCCCGAAAGGAGAGCACCCAAAATCTAGCCCTTGCTCTTTTGTGTAAGCCTGTACTTTTTTGTAGAAAGAAACCGGCTGCTCCAGCGATTTGAACCGTTCGTACAAGCTTATTGATCCTGTCGGAAGCTGCACATATCCTGTCTTTGGATGAAGAATCTCGTCAGCATAAACCCACTGGAATTTTGCGCAATCCGCACCTGCTTTTTTTGCTGCATCAATAAGTTTGTATGCTTTTTCAAGAGATCCACCGTGAGAAGTTCCAATTTCTGCTATTATATATGTGGCAGTTTCGTCAGACATATTATCATTCTAAAACTTTATTTGAAATAAAACAAGTAAAGTATCGCTCGCATTTGTTGCGGTTTTTTGCTTTTGTTTGGTAATTGACACGTTTTTTTTGTTTATGTTATTATAGCTCAATCGATTAGTCTTAAACATTTAAATGCAGCTTAATCAGTAAATAATTTGGTTATTGCTGTTATATAAGGAGTTCCGATGTCTGGACACAGTAAATGGGCGACAATTAAACACGCCAAGGGTGCGGCTGATGCGAAGCGCGGTCAGCTTTTTACAAAATTTATCAAGGAAATTTCTATTGCAGCTCGTATGGGTGGTGGAGACCCGAACTCTAACCCACGTTTGAGAACTGCTATCCTTAAGGCTCGTGCATCAAACATGCCTAAGGATAATATCGAGCGCGCTATTAAGAAAGGTACTGGCGAGCTTGGAAACACAGTATTCGAGGAGAAAGTATACGAAGGATACGGTCCTGCAGGTGTAGCAATTCTCGTAGAGGTTCTTACAGATAACAACAACCGCGCTGCTGCAAATGTCCGCAACATCTTCTCTAAGACAGGCGGAAACCTTGGTGCAACAGGTTCTGTATCATATATGTTCGCAAGAAAAGGTGTTATCGAGTATGATGCCGAGGCTGTGAACGAAGATGAGATTATGGACGCAGGTCTTGAGGCTGGCGCAGAGGATATCGTAAACGAGGACGGAGTTATTACAGTAACGACAGATCCTAACGATTTCGCAACTGTTCTTGAGGCTCTTCAGTCAAAGGGATATGAGTCTGTTTCTGCAGAAGTTTCCATGGTTCCTGACACATATCAAGCTCTTGACAACGAGCAGGCAACAAAGCTCCAGAAACTTATTGACCGCCTTGAAGAGGACGATGACGTTCAGAACGTATACCACAACGGTGAGTTCCCAGAAGGATTCGAAGGCTAAGACACCCGTTTGATACGCATTTATGCGCAGAGTACCCTGATGTTTTTCATCAGGGTATTTTTTTTGCTCAAATGGAAATAAGAAAAACGGCGGGTCCCCCTCTATGCCAATATAGATGTCGCCTAGTGAGGTGGCAAAATGAAATATACAACAAGTTTTAGGAACACGGTACTGAAGAAGATTCTTCCACCGTCGAATCGGAGTGTAACTTCAGTTTCGAAGGAAACAGGAGTTGCTGTAGTGACAATAAACAGCTGGATAGCCAAGCTAAAAGAAGGTAAAATGGCATTGGACGAGGACGATGAAAACCCTTCTTCAATGAGAAACTCTCGTGAAAAGCTAGATCTGTTAATCGAATACCAGACAGTCAGTGAAGAGAATCAGGGTGAATGGCTCCGGCAGCACGGACTTCATTCCGAGCATCTGCCTTTGTTCAGACAGGAGTTAAATGAACTTATGGCAGAAAAAGTTGACGAAAAAGACAAACGCATCAAGGAACTTGAAAAGCAGCTTAAAGAAACCCAGAAGGAACTGAACCGCAAAACAGATGCGCTTGCCGAACTTGCAGCGATCTATACTCTAAAAAAAAAGCTTGCCTCGAACCATGGGATTATGGACGAGGAAGAATGATGAATGCCGAAGACAAACAGGATATTCTAGATTTCATAGATTTCTATGTTGTCCTCGGAATTGTACATCAGAAAACACTCTGCAAATATCTTGGAATCTCAGTCAGAACAATTCAGCGCTGGCGAAAAAACGGAACTGCTGACAAACGGAAAGGTTCTGAAAGAAAGATACCAAGAAAATTAGCACCTGAAGAACGCCGGAGAATTTACCAGGAACTCTGTAGTCCTGAATACAAGGACTTGAATCCCAATGAAATTTATAATTCTCTACTGGATAAAGGGATATATCTTGCAAGTTCACGGACATTTTACAGAATCCTAAAAGAATTCAATGCTATTTACCACAGAACTGAAGAGCGCAAGGGAAATTCAAAAAATAAACCGGATGAACTGAAAGCGACAGCTCCGAACCAGGTTTGGATGTGGGATATTACATGGCTTAAAACAGATGTCCGCGGAATTTATTATTACGCCTATGTCATCGAAGATTTGTATGACAGATCAATTGTCGGATGGATGATATTTGACAGCGAGTCAGATGTTCATGCTGCCGAACTGTTTGAAGCAAGCTGCAGAAAGGAAAAATGTCATCCTGATTTCGTTCATTCTGATAACGGCGAGCCGATGAAAGGAATCACTCTGTGCGCATTTTATTATCAGCTTGGAATTATTCCTAGCTTTTCGCGACCAAGAGTCAGTGATGACAATCCGTATATTGAGTCATTCTTTAAGACAACAAAATATCAGGCAGGTTACCCGAAATGTTTTCATTCACTCAAAGAATCCCGTGAATGGTTTTCAAATTTCATTCATTGGTACAATTATGAGCATAGGCATTCAGGTCTGCAGTATGTTACTCCCATGGAAAAAAGGAAAGGAAAACACATTGCAATTTTTGAAAACAGAAATTCTGTTTTAGAAAATGCAAAGTTAAATCATCCTGAACGCTGGGGGGCAAGAAATACAAAACGGTATGAAGTAAGAAAAGTGGAAGTTTTGAATCCAGACGAGCGAAAAATTGCTTAATTAATTTTATATTTATGTGACAACTTTATTGACATATTCCGTTATGCAGAATCCATTTATCACAACATTCAGCAAGAATCCAGAAACATCATATATCTATACAGAGAAAACAAATGGAATTCTTAGTGATTTTTCTTATGAAAATCCATCTGACTCTGTGTATAAAATAACTGGAGTACGCGGTTCTGGTAAAACTGTTATTCTTGCAAAAATAGAAGAGGAACTCAGAAAAGAGGAAATGTCAAAAAAGGGATGGCTTGTTTTTGATATTAACCCAACTCGGGATTTTCTTAATCAGATTGCTTCTATGCTTGTAGAAGAAGGATTTGGGAAGAATCGTAGCAAGAACAAAAGTTTTAATGTTTCTGCAAGTGTTCTTGGAACAGGAGCAGGAATTGGGATTTCTTCTGATGATGCTTTTTTTGATATTGGTGTCGAGATTGAAGCGATGCTAAAACAAGTTCAAAAAAAGAATATGAAAGTTTTGATTGGAATTGATGAAGTTTCTAAAACAAAGGAAATGATACAGTTTGCTTCTGAATTTGGAAAATGGCTCAGGGCAAATTATCCTGTATATCTTGTTTGTACTGGTCTTTATGAGAATATTATGGAAGTAAGCAATGTAAAGAACCTCACTTTTTTTAGACGTGCCGTTACTGTTCAAACAGAACCATTAAATGAAGTCCGAATGTCAGAAATGTATCGCCGGTTATTATCTATCGATTTGCAGGAAGCAAAGAAGTTAGCTAAAACAACGAAAGGGTATGCTTATGCGTTCCAGGAATTGGGGTCGTTATATTTTAAGAAGAAAAAGGAAGAAAATCTTGAGGATTTAATACCTGCATTAAAATCGGAGTTGTTTGCTTATTCTTACGTAAAAATATGGGAAGAGTTTACGGATGCAGATAGATTTTTGGTAAAACTTTTAACGAAAAAAGTTGAATACAAAAGGGAAGAGGTTCTAAAACTTATGGGAGAAAAATCAGGAAACTACTCCATGTACCGTGACAGGCTTTTGAAACGTGGGATTATAAAAAGCCGCCAGGCGTATATATCTTTCACGCTTCCTTTTTTTGCAGATTATATAAAAGAATATTGTTAGAGTTTTGAAGAATTTTTCTTTAAAAAACATAATATGTGTAATATAATTATGTAAGTAAGGAGAAAAACCATAACAAATGTTATATTCTGAACTCATGAAAGC
>JAIKVO010000040.1 GCA_024685655.1 Treponemataceae bacterium | reverse complement strand
TCATAGCACATAAGTACGAGGCTAGCTGCCGTCAGTATTCCGGCGAGCGCGGGCGACACATAATAAGTTGCGCTTATGGAAAGTTCCTGCCAGAACTGACATGGCAGACCGCCTGTAACTCTGCCGTAAATCCATGCGCTTACAAAAGAAAGAAAAGGCAGTGCGCAGCCGAGGATGCCAGCCCAGTTCCTTATCCGTTTTTGCCATAAAAGTTCGTTCATGCTTTCATTCTAACTATTTTATATAGAAGAAAACCGAATGCGGACATAAAAAAAACTGATTTTTGGCTATTTCAATTTCTGACGAAGATTTTCATAGAATTCTTTGATTGTTCGGTGAGTTGCGAACGTCACGCCCATGCCGATAGCGGCAAGCAGGTTCTTCTCTGCGGCAGAAAGAGTGCTGATAATATCAGAATAATCCTCTTCCGTTGGCTCACGGTCAGCGTTTTCCAGTGCGGCTCTCATGTCTTTTTTCATTGATTTTTTGCGCTGCGCCTTAACGTTTCCGACAAAAGCGTTAAGACAACGTTCGCTGCAGAACCAGAGCGGCTTCTTGATTTCTGGAATACCTTCAGTCGGTGTGACTTTCAGACCGGATGTCATTGTTCTTCCGCATGTTTTGCACTTATGAGTAGCCATGTGTTTTATTCTCCTACCCTTTTTTTATCCAGTTCCTCATAAATGATGTTGCTGTATTCTATGCACTGCTCCAGTACGGACACGACACAGTTGTATTCATCGGTGTTTATATCGTTCAGCGCATGTATCACCGTGTTTATGAAATCGGTCATCTTGAACAAAGCTTCTTTTCCGTTCATGCTTTTCTCCTGATAAAAAAAGGAGCCTGTTTCCGTAACAAAACAGGCTCCAGAGTATGTGCGCCGGAGAGAATAGAACGCACAAGAATAGTTACGGGCATTCTTCTGCGCTCTAACTGTCTTAATGATAGCGCAGAGTGCCGATGTAAGATTGAAAATAGGCATAAAAAAGCCCCGGAAAGAGTTTTTATCCGGTTTTATCCCACCTTGATGATTGGTTCGGCGGCAGGACGAATCTGTTAATGAATCTCTGTCTGTCTGTTTTGAACATATCGATGTAAAGTTCAGCCATACGGATATGATGTTTTACTCGGTTAAGCCCTGTGTTTTTGAGATACTGCCTTGTCAGGCTCATGTCTTTGTCACAAAGAAGATAGATGTTATAAACCTTCATGTGTGCAAGGAAATCGCCTGTACTACCGTTATAAAACTGAATCTGGTATTTGCTGACCAAGCGTGAGAACGTCTTGTGGTCTATGCCTGACTCTGCCTGAACGGTTCGCTTGCTTTTGAAATCGTCGGCAAGCTCCATGATTCTGTGGACAGCTTTCAGCTCGATTTCCTGATTGTATGTCCGCTCGTCATTTGCAGCCTTAAAATCGCATCTTTCAAGGAAATTTTCACCGACCGAGGATGTGGTTATCTGCTCAAGGCTGAACACGTTCTTGTTCTCGGCTATGTTTGCAAGGTGGAGCCACTTGCATTTGTTACGCAAGCACACGAAATAATAGTTTGCGGAGTGTGTCCACTTCGTTTTCCGTACCAGTTCCAACACGTCCATGACGGCTTCGTCTGCGATAAGTTCCCAGTCCTCGGTGACGTGGCTGTTCCTGATTGCGTAATAATGCGCGTATTTTCTGCAGATTGTCGTCGCTGCCTTGAAAAAATCCGTTTCTGATTTGTTTTCGATTGCAGAGTCAAATTGATGAAGTAGCTGTTCAGTCATATATGGCTAGGGTATGATTTTCTGGTGCTGATTGCTTGAAATAGGGCTTGCTTTTTTCGGGGAATGTGGTATATTTAGTATAAGCTGGAGTTGAGGAGTAACGGCCGGTGCAACCGACCGCCTCAAAGCGCCAGTTTTTCTATTTTAAAATATTGATTTCATTTCCATATACAAGTACGACTTCTTTTACATATTTTAATCCGAGTTTCAACACTTCTCTTGTATATTCTACAGCTTCTGTTTTTGAGTAACCTGTAGTGTTTAAGATATGTATACATGCTGTGTTCGCTTTCTGCTCGTCACATTCTAAGATTCTGTCTTTAAGTTTATCCAGTTTTTTACTCGTAAGAGTTTTCATATCAGCTATTTTCCCATCAAAAATGCCATCTGGGTTTTTTACCTCTTCTGTATGATTTTCTGGAGTAAAATACCAAAAGTGACCGTTTTCAGTGAGAATTTTCGCAAGTTTCACTTCTTTTTGTATAGGTTCGGCAAGTTTTGCCTTTTCTGCATTGAATTTACTTCCTTGTAAATTTCGCCAATTGCTTCCATCAACCAAATCCATTGCAAAGTTATGAAGTCCGTTTGCTTTTGCCTGTTTCTCTATATCTTCCCATAAACCGTATTCAGCAGCTCTGAAAGCCATGTTTTTTGTCATTCTCCACCAGCTTTCTTTGTCCAG
>JAIKVO010000010.1 GCA_024685655.1 Treponemataceae bacterium | reverse complement strand
CCACCGATTATCGTGATTATGCAGCTGCTTTGCTTTATTAGCGTCATCACAGACACACTGCTTTCTGGGATGCCGTTCGCCATAAAAAGTGCCTTGTCGCCAGCGACGAAAAGCACGGCGAGCAGCCACACCCATCCGTTTTTGATGATGCTTCGCTCTATCTTTATGCGCCTTGTGCAAATATAAATCACGTAATATGCGCACAAAAAGAGCAGGTACCAAAATTGCAGTTGCGAAGTCGTCACGTCTTTCATAAAAAGCTTGTCCAAAAAGCCCGAAACGGCGTTCAAAAGACAAGATATGACCGCAATCGCCGTGTAGATTCCCATCTGACTTTTCGGGACAAAATGCCGACCTGTTTGTGCAGGATGCGTCACATCCTTTGCAGCAGCCTCACTTTTGCCCAGCACAACGTCTGCCGCACTCCTTGCCGCAAGTGCCGCCACATCAGGTTCGCCATCAGTCGCAATCGCCGATTCACCTGTACCACCTTCCGCACTCTCAACTTTCGCGACTTCCGCGCCATCAGGCTCGCCGCCCCTGCGAAGAAAACGCGGCTTGAACTTCAAAAGCAAAAGTCCGCCGCAAACAGTCACAAGCCCCAGCACACGAAGGACGCTCAGCGATTCGCCAAGAAAAACGACACCCAGCATCGTTGCAAAAAGAACGCCAGTCATGTCCAGAATCCCGTACAGACTTACCGGCAAGCGTTTCAGCGCGGTAAAGCAGCATATCCACGCCAGAAAAATGATGAACGATTTCACCGCTATCAGCAGATAGAACTTCGGCTCCATGCCGAGCGCGTCTTTCGCCTGCGGTACAACGAAAACAAACGACAGCAGCGTGTAGAACACGAGGATTTCCATTACGGAGTTTTTTGTTAATGCTTTTTTTTGTAAGATTTCGCGGCACCCTTTGACCGCGCCATAGAATAGAACGAGAAGAATCCAAGTCATTTCGGGGGATTATTTTAGACAGAAGCGCGCAACTGTTCAAGCATCCGTTTGATACTTGCGCGACAAGGTGCTTGTCCGCCGCGTGTGGGGGTGCTGCCCGAACTCTAGCAACCCCGTTTATTATACGGCTGGTCTATTCGCAGCGAAGCTACAAGCGAGGCACGTACACCTACGGCTATCTTAAAGCCTTGACTCAGCCGTTTTTTAACCCGAAAAAATATTATCGGTTTAAAATACAAGGGGCACCTTTTTTGGTGCCCTGTAACGTGCTTTCAGTCTCATTTGGACTGGCACTATAATTTAACCCAGCTGTAAGCGGCTGGTGGCTATGTTGTCTAACGTATTATAACCTCGTGCAGGTTATGTGTTTCTGTTTGTAATTTCATAAACGCCTCCTGTACGTGCAATCGGTGTACGCTCCCAACTCGTTCCTGATTACAATTTCATAGTACCACAGATTCTGGATATTGCAAGCAAAAAATTACGGATTTAAACAAATTTCTAAAACTTTTTTCGGGGCGTTCGGCGATGGCATGACTGCCACCGCCGCCGGGCTTTTCGCCATAGCTCGAAACTGCGCACTTTGTGCTTGTTGCGGAATACCGCTGACGCTCCAGCCTCCTCGGCTGAAACAAGTTCAGCCTGCGGTGGCCACCTTCGGTGTGGCTCCAATCCCTACTCTGTTAGTCTTTTATATATAACAACATTACGACACCTTTAGATTATATGTCAAAAAAACATTGACATATTCTGAAACAAGAACCTATAATAAACATAAATAATTTATTGCAGGGTAAGAAAATGTTGAATAAATACAGTTTTTTGATAAAAAAAGAATTACGAGATTTTTTCCGAAGTTACAAGTGCATCTTAATGGTATTATTTATTACTATATATCCAATTATTTGGAGAATAAGAGGAAAAATACTGCCTGATGTCATATATATCGCATTCTTTCAAATGGCACAGGGGCAGTTTATTTTTGATTCTTTCCTGAATGATACAAAAGAAAAAGGCTCCTTGTTTTTTATCAATATGAAAATTTCATTTGAATCCCAATTCTTGATAAAGATGCTTATAGCATTCTCTCAAGTTTTAGTTTCTATCTTGGTCAATTTCAAGGATATCGCTTACCTTTTTTCACCAATTGATATTCTTTGGATAATACCTATCATATTCCAGGCATCGTTTCTGATGTTTATAGGAACAATAATCTCCGGTGGGGCAGAACTTTCGACAGCCCTTTCCGTTACAGCCATAATTTTTGCTATAACTTTTGCAGTTTTATTATCGCCCACAATAATACGAATACTCATTTCGCTAGGTTTGCTGACAATAACCTATTTGATTTCTAAAAAGATGTATTACTCAAAAATATATCGTTCCCAACTTTAAGGAGTGTATATGACATTCAATGTTACATTCGGTTACAAACGTAATGAATTAATATTCAATAATTTTGAGCTCAACATACCTGAAGGGAAAATAACTATACTGTGCGGACATAACGGAGCAGGAAAAACAACACTATTAAAAACGCTCGCTAAAATTCTACCATCAAATTTACCTGATTGCGATTCGTGGTATGTTCCTGCCGAACGTGGTCTAATTTATCATTTCAGCTTGATGGAACATCTTGATATGATGTCAAAAAAAGCCATGTTAAATACAGCCGGATTAGTAAAAGATGCTTTTGATATTTTTGAGGCAGAAGAGTTTTCTAAGAAAAAAATATCGTCTCTATCAACCGGGCAGAATATGATGGCTTCCTTTGTTGTTGCGTTTGCAAGCGATAAAAAAGTTTTATTCTTAGACGAGCCGTTTGGCTGTCTTGATCCTAAAAACGCTGACAATCTTATGCATTTGTTAAAAAAAGCAGCCCAAAGCGGCATTACGATTCTCGCGACTTCCCATGATTTGTTCATGACAGCTGAAACTGCTGATCATCTGGTCTACATAAAAAAAGGAAAGATTGTTTACGAAACAGATATGAATAGCGATATTACGGTTACAGACCTGACTGAAAAATACAAGGAATTATGCTGATGCTTTCCTTTTTGATAAAGAAAGAGCTTTTATGCTTTATAAAAAACAAGTTATATATGATTATTTGGGGACTGTTACTATTTTTTCCCCTGCTTTTTTCCATTTGTTTGCAGAATAATATTATTCCTGACAATTTCAATTTTATAAATGATTATATCATACTAATTCTTTGCATTATATTTATATGTTCATATATCTGCGATTCCTGTAAAACTGATTTTAAAACAGGCGGTACTCTTTTTCTTATAAACATGAAAATATCCGTATATGTGGCTGCCATAATAAAAGTTTTGACAGCTCTCGTTTTCGGCAGTTGTATTCTAGTTTTAGATTTCTGTTTTTTACCAGATTTTTTTGCAGGTTGGACATGGTATTTGCTCCTCCTGGCGTTTTCTTCTCTTGCATTTTTTTCTTATGCGGTTAGCGTATTACTTTGCGGAGCTGATACAATATCTTTCTTGATTCTTATGTCCGTTTCGGCAATTTTAATCCTCATGTTAAAACAGCCTATTCATGTTTCCATTAAAATTCTGTTTCCAATTGTTCTGGGAATGTTTTCTTTGATCAGTCTTCCTGCTTTGTACAAGAGAAAATGGTTTAGGATTAATATAAAATAAGAATGCGCTTTGACCCAAAATTCGGCAACTAATACGCCAGCTCGTAAATCGCGAGGATTTCGTCATAGCCGAGCGGCTTGTAGCCCGCCAGTGTCCGCATCTTGCCGCGACTGCACTTAAGCGCAAGCTCCGGCAAATCTTCTTTTTTGACATTGAGCGAGCGCAAGTTCACCGGCATATTTATGGAACGGTAAAAATCTTCCTGCTTGTCGATTGCTTTTTCTATGGAAACTTCGGGATGTTCAAAATCTATGTCCACGTTCCACACACGCTCCGCATACTGGAGCCAGCGCGGCACATTCGCCTTATAAACGAAACGCGCCCAGCTGCACCAAAGCGCGGCAAGTCCCGCTCCATGCGCAACCTCCGGGTACATCGCAGAAACTTCGTGCTCCAGCTGATGAACGGTCAGCTGAAAGCTTCTGCCACACTGCGAAAGGCCGTTGTGCGCAAGAGACGATGCCCACATCATGTTGGCGCGCGCTTCGTAGTTTTTTGGGTCAGCAAGGCAGTCGAGCCCTGCTTTCATGCTGCTTTTTATGACGGCTTCGGCAATCGAGTCCGTGAGATATGTGTCGCTTCCGGGGCAGAAATACCGCTCGATAGTGTGCATCGCGATGTCTACCGCACCGCAAGCCGTCTGGTACGGACTTACGGAATAAGAAAGCTCCGGGTTTTCTATAGCGAAATCCATGCGGTTAAAGGGGCTGTTGTAGCCGCGCTTTTCTTTTGTCGCGCTGTTTGATATTACGCAGGAGTTTGACATTTCTGAACCGGCGGCAGCAAGCGTCAGAATGGCACCTTTTTTTGTTGTGCGCACGGGCGATGCTTTGCCAAGCGAAAAATCCCACACGTCGTATTCGGGATTCGCAAGACCGTTCGCAATGTCTTTCGCCGAGTCGAGCACGGAACCGCCACCCACTGCAAGAACGAAATCAACGCCTTCTTTTTTGCACAGTTCTATACCCGTGCGCACAAGCGAAAGCTCTGGATTAGGCACAACGCCGCCGAGCTCCACGAACGCAATGTTCTGGGCGGCAAGCGCGGACTTAACGCTGTCGATGAGTCCGCTTTCTTTAGCGGATTTTCCGCCATAGTGGATAAGAACCTTTTTCGCGCCGTAACCGGCGATTATCTTGCCGATGTTCTGTTCCTCGCCTTTGCCGAAGTAAACTTTTGTCGGTGTGTCGTAAATGAAGTTATCCATCTTACCGCCCCCTTTTTTGTGCGCACGAGATTCGCACTTCTCTCACGAAACTCGAACACTATGTGATTTCGCGAACTTTCGCTACACCGGCGAACCGCGTTTTATCGCTTCCTCGTCCGCCGGTATGGTTCTGTCGGCCAGAGTAGTCAATGTCGTTAAGCTTGGTAACTGTTATTCTTGATTTACAGTGCGTAGCTGACAGATCACCTGCAAGCCCACTATTGAAGCGCGAAGGGCTGAACTTGTGGGCTTGTAGGCATGTCAGCGAAAGCACTGTGAGTGAATACAGAAACCATTAAGTTAATTATATTGACTACTCTGCTCTTATCGACGTGTTCTTTACGATAACGTCGTGCGCCGAACCTTCCGCAATTGAAGCCTGAGAAACAAGCGTAATCTTCGCCTTGGCCTGAAGCTCCGGTATCGTAAGCGCACCGCAGTTGCACATCGTGTGCCGGATCTTGCTCATGCTCATCGTTACATTGTCGTGGAGCGGACCTGCATACGGAACGTAGGAGTCAACGCCTTCCTCAAAAGAAAGCTTGCTTGCGCCACCCATGTCGTACCGCTGCCAGTTGCGTGCGCGGTTGGAACCTTCGCCCCAGTATTCCTTAACGTAGTTGCCGTTTACTATAAGCTTGTTCGTCGGGCTTTCGTCACAGCGTGCGAAGTAGCGTCCGAGCATAACGAAGTCCGCGCCCATCGCAAGCGCGAGCGTCATGTGGTAGTCGTGAACAATGCCGCCGTCCGAACAAATCGGGATATATATGCCTGTTCGTGCGTAGTATTCATCGCGTGCTTTTGCAACTTCAATAGTAGCCGTTGCCTGACCGCGCCCAATTCCCTTCTGCTCCCTTGTGATGCAGATAGAGCCGCCGCCAATGCCAATCTTAACGAAGTCCGCTCCAGCCTCTGCAAGGAACAAGAAACCTTCGCGGTCAACGACGTTTCCGGCTCCGACCTTTACTTTGTCGCCCCATTTTCCGTGGATGTCCTGAAGGGCACGTCTCTGCCATTCTGTAAAACCTTCCGAAGAATCGAGGCAAAGAACGTCAACGCCTGCTTCAAGCAAAGCCGGAACACGATCCATGTAGTCGCGAGTGTTGATTCCCGCACCGACGATGTAACGCTGCTTAGCGTCAAGAAGCTCAAGCGGGTGCTCCTCGTGGCTTGCGTAGTCTTTGCGGAAAACCATGTATTTAAGGTTGCCGTCTTTATCGATTATAGGAAGAGAGTTGAGCTTGTGTTTCCAAATAAGGTCGCTTGCCTCTGAAAGAGTAATGCCGTCCTCGCCTGTAATAAGCTCTGCGAACGGTGTCATGTACTCGCTTACTTTCGATTTCATGTCGGCGTAGCCTATGCGGAAGTCGCGGCTTGTGATGATTCCCTCAAGCTTTCCGTTAGGTGTTCCGTCCGCTGTTACGGCGATTGTTGAGTGACCTGTGCTTTCTTTAAGGTTCAGCACGTCCTGAAGCATCGCATCCGGGCGCACGTTCGAGTCTGATGTTACGAATCCGGCCTTGTAGTTCTTTACGCGTGCGACCATTGCAGCCTGATTCTCAATTGACTGGGAGCCGTATATAAAAGAAATCCCGCCTTCTTTCGCAAGGGCAATCGCAAGCGTGTCGTTAGACACAGACTGCATTACCGCAGAAACAAGCGGGATATTCATCGTAAGCTCAGGTGTTTCGCCTTTCTTGAACTTTACGATAGGCGTTTTAAGACTGACATTTGTAGGAATGCAGTCCGCTGATGTGTAACCGGGCACCAATAGGTACTCGCCAAATGTGTGTGATGGTTCGTCAAAATAAAAAGCCATAAGCACTCCTTTTTTTAGGAAAAACTTCTTCTTTTTCCTTGTCCTAGTTAATTAATTAATCGAAAACGATAACAGACTTGAAAAAATCTGTCAATACTGGATATCAATCAGTGTTTTCTGCAAAAACTCTACAACTTGAATATTTTCATAAAAAAATGATAATATTACGATGAAGTTTTTTAGAAGTAAGATGATTTTGAAGAATCTTCCAAAAAAACTCAAAATCCGTAATGCAACGCATTGATAGTGCAGTTTCAAAGCGGTTTTTGTAAGTCATGTCAAAAGTTACGGGCTTTTAAAATGACTATGCTTCTGGCGTTCGTGATGGAAATAACCATCGTGAAGTGCACAAAGTTTTTGTGTTCCTGCTGCCGCGCGCCTGGACAGCGGATTACCCAACATTATATGGATGCTTTTTTGTGCATCCGTAACCCGGAGCGCTGGAATTCGTGCTGTATGCACTGAAAGTACCGGGATTTTAGGAGTTTTTATGACACCGTTACAGGAGTATCTCTCAGGAAAAACACCGGATCAGATCAATACTGCGATGACTGCTTATGTTGCCAACCTTACACAGGTTGCTTCAGTCAACCCGGATATTGCCGCTGATGTAGTAAAAGAATTAGAGACACAGCGCGGCCACCTTAAGCTTGTCGCAAGCGAGAACTACTGTTCGCTCGCAACACAATCTGCGATGGGCAATCTTCTTACAGACAAATATGCCGAAGGGTATCCGGAGCACCGTTATTACGGTGGATGTGTCAACGTTGATGCAGTTGAAATGACAGCGGCGCGCGAGGCGGAAGCTCTTTTCGGCGCAGATTACGCTTACGTTCAGCCGCACGCTGGCTGTGATGCTAACGTTGTTGCTTACTGGGCAATCCTTTCTGCAAAAGTTGAGACACCTACGCTTGAGGAGCTTGGTGTTAAATCACTTAACGACCTTACGCCTGAGCAGTTCGATATGCTCCGCAAGCGTTTCGGAAATCAGAAACTGATGGGACTTGATTACAGCTGCGGTGGTCACCTTACCCACGGCTACAAGATGAACGTTTCTGCACGTATGTTCGAGAGCCATCCTTATGGTGTTGACCCTGCCACTGGGCTTCTTGACTACGACGCGATTGAGAAGCAGGCTATGGAAGTTAAGCCGCTCATCCTTCTTGCAGGATATTCCGCGTATCCGCGCGCCATAAATTTCCGCCGTTTCCGCGAGATTGCCGACAAGTGCGGTGCAGTTCTTATGGTAGATATGGCGCACTTTGCAGGTCTTGTCGCCGGAAAAGTTCTTACAGACGATTTTGACCCTGTGAAATGGGCTGACATCGTTACGACAACGACACACAAAACACTCCGCGGACCTCGTGGTGCTCTTATTCTTTGTAAAGCAGCTTTCGCTGATTATGTGAACAAGGGCTGTCCTATGGTTCTTGGTGGTCCTCTTCCGCATGTTATGGCTGCAAAGGCAATAGCTTTCAAAGAAGCTAATTCTCCTGCATATCGCGATTACGCTGCAAATGTGGCGAAAAACGCAAAAGCTCTTGCAGAAGCATGTATGAAGCGTGGAATGAAGCTCCAGACAAACGGAACGGAAAACCACCTTATGCTTATAGATATTTACTCAACTTATGGCCTTACTGGAAAACAGGCAGAAGCTGCTATGTTCCAGTGCGGTGTAACGCTCAATGCCAATGCGCTTCCATACGACAAAATGGGTGCATGGTGGACGAGCGGTATCCGTGTAGGTACTCCTGCCGTAACGACGCTCGGAATGGGCGTTGCCGAGATGGATGAAATCGCTGATATCATGGATTATGTCCTTAAGGGAACAAAGCCAGGTGTCACTAAGGACGGCAAACCTGCGAAGGGTAAGATTGAGCTTGATCCGAAAGTTGAGGAAACAGCAAAAGCCCGCGTCAAGGCGCTTCTCGGAAAGTTTGTGCTTTATCCGGAGTTTGATCTGGACTTCCTTAAGAAAGCTTTCGTAAAATAGCTTTTATTCGGTGAATTGGCGGCTTGTCGTTTCCCGTTCGCGTGGATTCCGGCAAAGCCGCTTTTTTTATCCTGCTTGTGCAGGGCGATTTTGCTTCTTAGGATGGAGATAAAAAATGGAAGGTCATAAGAGAGAAAATCTCGGAAGCCGTTTAGGATTCTTGCTGCTTTCAGCAGGATGTGCAATTGGACTCGGAAACGTATGGCGTTTTCCGTACATAACCGGAAAATACGGCGGAGCTGCATTCGTTCTGATTTACTTGCTGTTCCTCGTTATCCTCGGACTCCCAGTAATGATTTGTGAGTTTGCGGTTGGACGTGCTTCTAGGAAAAGTATGGCAGGTGCCTTTGAGACGTTGGAGCCAAAAGGTAAAAAATGGCATTTGTACGGTGGTTTCGCCGTCGCGGGAAACTATCTTCTCATGATGTTCTATACAGTCGTTTCTGGCTGGTTCCTTAAATATTTCTTCGAGATGGTAAGCGGAAAGTTCGTTGGAATGTCTCCTGATGAAGTTGGGGCGGCTTTCGGCAATACTGTCGGAAATCCTACATCGCTTCTTATCTGGATGGTTATAGTAATTATCCTTGGATTCGGAACATGTTTTATCGGTCTTCAGAAAGGTGTTGAGCGCATCACAAAGATTATGATGTCGGCTCTCCTTATCATTATGATCGGTCTTGCTGTTTACGTTTTCACAATTC
Source organism: Treponemataceae bacterium (assembly GCA_024685655.1). Taxonomy (GTDB): domain Bacteria; phylum Spirochaetota; class Spirochaetia; order Treponematales; family Treponemataceae; genus Treponema_I. The sequence continues at coordinate 169 of JAIKVO010000010.1, read as the reverse complement.
CTGGCTCTGGTGCTGGCTACTCATTCTACCTGAAACCTGACTTTAAGGCTCTTCTTAACGGTGACGGTGCTGGTGGACACGGACTTTGGGATACGATATATGCTGCAATGGGTCAGGCGTTCTTTACGCTGAGCCTTGGTATCGGGTCAATGGAGATTTTCGGCTCTTA
>JAIKVO010000099.1 GCA_024685655.1 Treponemataceae bacterium | reverse complement strand
AGCGCAGTCGTCTCTACATTTTTCGGGCGGCAAACTTTTGTGTTCATTATATCAGCTTGGAATTGCATCATGATATTACTTACACAAGCTCCGCCATCAACATTCAGAATATTTATCTCTGTGCCGGAATCTTTAACCATCGTATCAAGAACATCGCGCACTTCATACGCAATGCCTTCAAGCGCCGCCCTGCACAAATGCGCCTTTTTAACGCCACGCGTAAGACCAACAATCGTTCCGCGTGCATACATATCCCAGTAAGGCGTTCCAAGCCCAACAAACGCCGGAACAAGATACGCTCCATTCGAGTCAGGCACGCTTTCTGCAAGCCGGTCAATCTCCGGCGCGGACGAAATAAGCTCAAGCTCGTCACGGAGCCACTTAATCACAGCCCCGCCAATAAATACGCTGCCTTCAAGCGCATACTGAATCTCACCGCCCATACCGAGCGCAATCGTCGTCAAAAGCTGCTTGGACACGACCGGCTTGGAGCCTGTGTTCATCAGCATGAAACATCCAGTTCCGTAAGTGTTTTTCGCATCGCCTTTGTTAAAGCAGCCCTGCCCAAAAAGCGCGGACTGCTGGTCGCCAATCGCAGAGGCTATCGGTACGGAAAAGCCGCAAACATCGGGGTCGGTGTTGCAGTAGATTTCGCTTGAATCGTGCACTTCTGGCAGAATGCAGCGCGGAATGTTGAGCAGTTTGAGCAAATCCCTGTCCCAATCAAGCTCGTAGATGTTGTAAAGCATTGTACGGCTTGCGTTTGTCAAATCGGTTACGTGGCATTTGCCGCCCGAAAGCTTCCAGATAAGCCATGTATCTATTGTTCCTGCAAGGATTTCTCCTTTTTCAGCACGCTCCCGCAATCCGGGTACATTATCAAGAATCCACTTAATTTTCGTGCCAGAAAAATATGCGTCTATAAGCAAACCTGTTTTTTCGCGGATAACATCGCTGTAGCCTTGTTTCGTCAGCTCTTCGCACAAAGAGGCGGTGCGGCGGCATTGCCATACAATAGCGTGATAGACCGGCTTTCCCGTGGCTTTATCCCACAAAACGACAGTTTCCCGCTGATTCGTAATACCGATGGCGGCAATTTCGTCCATTTTTATTTCGTTGTCAACGATTACAGCCTGCATCACGCCGAGCTGACATTTGAAAAGCTCTTCGGCATCGTGCTCAACCCAGCCTGGCTGCGGGTAATATTGAGTGAATTCCTTCGCCTTTGACCCGATTGGCGTGGCATTTTTGTCGTATACGATGGCGCGCGATGAAGTTGTGCCCTGATCAAGCGCGATAATGTATTTTTTATTCATGGTGTCCTCTCTTTTTTGTGGTCGCAGCCGTGTATGTGGCGTGTGCGGTCTTGCCTTACGCGGCATTTATAGAATAACACCATTTCCCAGATTTTCAAAGAAATTATTAAGGAGTAGGATTTATGAGATTTTCGTAGGCAAGGCGGACTTCGGTGCTGCCGCCTCTGCACAAAGCGGAGATAAACGGGCGGCCGATCATAACCTGAGAGATGCCGAAATATGCGGCTGTCTGCAAGTCGCGGTACTTACGGAGGCCGCCGTCAACCCACAGTTGCTCGCAATACTTACGGAGTGTAGCCGCATTTTCTGCCATAAAAACAGCGGAGCTTCCCGCCCGGTTTTCAACGCGCCCGCCGTGGTTCGAAATAACGATAACATCGGGGCGCACTTCCTGCATCAGCTCTACGTCTTCTCTGGTGAAAACGCCTTTTACGGCGAAAGGAATGCCGTTTTTGGCGGCAGTTTTTTTGATTTCTTTAAGCTGGCTAGCTGTCTTTTTTTCAAGCTTTACAAGATTGCGCATTGTAAGAATACTGTACGAATCTATATCGACACCGATGTATTCCGCGACGGGCGCGCTCCATTCCACGCGCTCAAAAATGCGCGCCTGCGGGTACGGCTTAATGAAGACAGCGGCTTTCGGTGGTGGGTTGGTCGTGCCGGAACTCACGCAAACTGAACCGGTCACGCCAGAACTCACGCCCTCGCCAAGAGCAAAATCCGCACCAGTCGAACCGAAACTCGCGTATTCGCCACTTGCGACGGTCTCAGAAACAGCGGAACTGACCGAACCAGCACCCGCGCCAACTGCGCCAGTACTGCTTAAGCTTTTAACAGCCTCAATCCCAGAAAGCAGCTTTATATCCGGGCAGCCGTCGCCTATCGAAAGCTTGCATCCGGCTTTGTAAACCGCCGCGATAATATCCTTGTAAAAGCCTTTTTCCGTGCTGTAGCCAACGTTTTCTATGCCACCAGTTATCGGGGCAAGACGTACTACCGGAATCGCAGCAGAAAGCAGCTTTGTATATTCTTTGTTGCCAAGATTCTTTATTTCTTCTTCAACGACAGCCCAATCCGCGCAGTTCCGTATAAAGTTTACGTTCTGAGAGAATCCGCCCATGCCGGGCATTTCACCTATACATCCTGTGCCGTCACACTCCGAGCAAAAGTGACATTTACAAATTGACTGCAGCGGAGCGTCTAAAATCATGCTACTCACCGAAACACGTTCCTACTTCTCTGCCAGAAATGAGCAGCGGATGATTATAGGGAACTTTTTTAATTTTCCCTGCAATTTTATCGAGCGGAACTGCTGTCGGCATTCCGTCTTTAAGCGCAACCATCTTTCCAAAATCTCCTGCCGCAAGCATGTGCGCGGCTGTCGTTCCGAACTGGGTTGCAAGAACCCTGTCGTAAGGAACGGGAGTTCCTCCTCTTTGCAAGTAACCGAGCACAGTTACCCGTGATTCTATATCCGTAGCCGCCTCCAATTCCTTTGCAACTCGATACGCTATTGAATACGGCATTTCAGCACGGCGGCGTTTAAACTCTTTTTTGTCCATGAGCGCTTCGTCTTCAGAAAGCGCACCTTCTGCTACAACTACAATAGAAAACGGATGACCTTCTTTGCGTCTATTTTTTATGTGAGCAGCTATTGGCTCAATTTTATACGGAATTTCCGGAATAAGGATAACATCTCCGCCGCCTGCGATACCTGCATAGAGCCCAAGCCAACCTGCTTTGTGGCCCATAACTTCAATAATCATAATACGGCTGTGGCTGTGCGCCGTTGTGTGAAGGCGGTCAATCGCTTCTGTAGCAACGGAAACCGCCGTGTGAAAACCGAAAGTTATATCTGTTTCTACAAGATCATTGTCTATTGTTTTTGGCAGACCAATTACGTTAAGGCCTTCGTTCGCAAGTAAAGAAGCTGTCGAAAGTGTTCCATTCCCACCAAGTACTACGAGCGCATCAAGCCCTAAAGCGTGGTAGTTGTGTATAATTGATTCAACAGGCGTTCTGCCTGTTTCCGGATCTGCTTCTGTCGTTTTAAAAGGCTTTTCGCGCGATGTTCCAAGAATCGTGCCCCCGCGCGTAAGTATACCCGAAAAATCTACGGCTGTAAGTTCTTTGGCTTTTCCTTGAATAAGCCCGCGGTATCCTCTCTCAATGCCTATAACCTTCATGCCATATTCGTTAATGGCTGTACGCGCCACTCCGCGTATGGCTGCGTTAAGTCCGGGCGCATCTCCGCCGGATGTTAAAATTCCGAAGGTTTTTACAGCTGAATTTTGCATGAAACCGATTATATCAGAAAAAAATATTCTTTGTCAGTAGAGCATAAAAAATGCAAAATCTTACTAAATCTTGAACATGCTGACGTTGTTCTTAAGCGAATCA
>JAIKVO010000247.1 GCA_024685655.1 Treponemataceae bacterium | reverse complement strand
TCTATCGTCGGCAGCGCCATGCGGTTGGAGTTCGCTGTCTGTTCGCCTACGACTGTTTGCGTGTCGCCCGCACTATTCGCATCGCCTGCAAAAAATGAAGGAATCGCGCCATTTTCATCAAGATTCGCCGCCGTCATCCTTCCGGATATCGTGACGATTTTAGTTGGTATTTGAACAGGATTTGTAGGAATCGGTTTTTCTGGAGTAGGATTTACAGGAACTGGAGGATTTACAGCATCGGTACAAGAGACAAAAATGAAAACAGGCATTAAAAGCACAAAAATCGCGAAAACCGCCGCCAAATTACGGATTAACCGCTTTTCAGGCGACCGCGTACGGCGACCCGATAGCAAGCATGAATCAAGGTTTTGAAATGAGCCGCTTCCTTTATAAGAATCATTTTTTCTATAAGATCGTAAAATCATTTTTTGTCTCCAAAGAAATCTGCATCGCAAACCTACAACGAGCACGAACAAACAAATATCCACTATTATTATAGCACAGTTTATCCCCACCGTCCATCTTTTCAGCTTTTTTCGTCTTTTTTTTGTTATTTTATATAGCAAAGTTACATCTATTAAAGGAATTTATAAAAGGCAGGCAATGCAAATAGCAGTGTGGGGAAAAATCCATAAAACGAGGGAGCACAATCAGGTACATCATTCGGAAGACCGCAAGACGCAATCCGGCTGGAAGTTCCGCAGACCGCGTTGCGCAACGTTGCAATTCAATCTGCAGCTCGCGAAACACAATCCGGCCGGAAACTCCGCAGACCGCAAGACGCAATTTGGCACATCATTATCATATGAAAAACTACAAATATTGATTTGAATGCTCGCAGCCAGTTTTCACGAGATGTCAGATTTTAACGCACATCTACTCGTACAAGAATTCTTTTGCGGGCCCGATTACCTTTGTGTTCTCGAATTTCACGTATTGCACATTCAAAAGACGGAAAGATTTTTCCGTGCATTCTGGGATTCCAGCATACATATCGGACAAAGAAGGGCTTTCTGTCGCAGATTCATCCGTTTCGAACACGCTGTTTTCTATAAGGATATGCTCCACCGGCGATTCCGGCAATCCGGCTATAAATCCTGCAGAAGCCTTGCACCCTTTCGCCGTTACACCAGAAATCAGTATATCGGAGATAGCTGGTGTTTCTTTCCGCACAGGAAGCGCATCTTGCGAGAAAAACTCCGGCTCGTTCCTGTTCGTGCCGCAGCAGTAGAACATATTTATAGCCACAGGGCAAAGATTGTTTTTCATCGTTAAGTTGGAGAATTCCAGACGGCGGACAACTCCACCACGTCCTCGGCGTGTTTTTAAGCGGATTCCGCGCTGAGTTCCGTCGAAAACGCAGTCTTTTACGCAGACATTCTCTATTCCTGCGGCTGTCTCGCTGCCGAACACAACACCGCCATGTCCGTCAGCAACAGTGCAGTTTGATATCTGTATGTTCTTTGAAGGTCTGTTCATGCGTATTCCGTCTTCGCCTGAACCAGATTTTATGGCTATTCCATCATCACCGACGCTTATATTGCAATCTTCTATCTGAACGTTCTCGCATGAATCAATGTCCATGCCGTCAGTGTTCGGCGCGTCATGCGGATTTATGATATTAACGCCCCGGATAAGCAAAGTGTCTGTGAAAACTGGATGTATCGTCCAAAACGGAGAATTCCGCAGCGTAACGTCCTGAATCCGTACGTTCCTGCATTTATAGAACTGGACAAGAGCGGGGCGCAAAAACTGGATGTTCCGTCCGCCACCGCCGCCAGGCTCGTTCATATAATTTGGATTAAGAGCGGCAAGTTCCAGCTCAATAGGAGAAACTGGTTTTCCCTGCTTTCGTTTTTCCGCAAGCAAGTTCCACCATGTTTTTCCGTTGCCGTCTATAGTGCCTTTTCCGCACACCGTAACATTAGTTTCACCGTCTGCGAAAATGCAAGGGTGCATAGCATAGCAAACAACACCTTCCCATCTTGTTTTGACGGGTTTGTATCGTTCTGGCTCCGGAATCAGAGAGATAACTGACTCTTCTTCCAATTCAAGCGTCATATCGGAACAAAGCGTCAAAGGACCTGTACGCCATACGCCTTTGCCGACTTTTAGCACACCGCCGCCGTTAGCCCTAAAAAATTCGTATGCAGCTGAAAAAGCCTCAGAATTGTCAAAATCATTTTCAGCACGACCACCGAACGATTCTATGCTGCGGATATTCATACACTCACCAGTATCTTAATTAGATTTTATTCAGATGAACTGCAAAGCCGCCAATATTCATCGTCGTATACACAAAAGACATAGGCGATTTTCCAGCCTCACCGGTATATTTCGCCGTTGACATATCAGGTTCTACACCATAACGGGCTAGATATGCAAGAGCACGCTCAATGTTCCATGTTTTTATTGCGATATGGCCGTGAACGCCTTTTCCATTGCCTTTCATCACTTCGAAACTTGTGGAGTCAACGGCGGAGTTACAGAACCAAGATGAGTTGCCTTCTTTGCCGATAAGCCCGAAAACCTCGAAAAGCTTGGCGATTCCAGCTGCGTCTTTTTCGTCCGCGCCATTAACGCCAATGTGTCCGAGCGTAAAGCCGTGCATCTGAGAAACAGCCTCGCGGCTTAGTTTTGTCACAAGCTCGTTGTCGTCCTTAACCATCCAGCTGCCGCCGATAGCAAGGATATTCTTGCATTTGAAATACTCGCCCATGTTCTTGGCGTTAATGCCGCCGGTCGCCATAAAGCGCACGTTTGAGAAGGGACCTGCGAACGCGTTGAGCATCGCAACACCGCCAGCCGCTTCTGCCGGGAAAAACTTAAGCACGTTAAGCCCCTTGCAAAGAGCCTGCTCTATTTCGCCCGGTGTCGCAACGCCAGGAATCATCGGAACACCTTTGCTCAAAACAAAGTCGATTACTTCCGGGTTGAATCCGGGCGAAACTATAAACTCAGCACCCGCATCGATTGCACGCTGTGCGAAATCCTTGTTTATAACAGTTCCGGCTCCAAGAAGCATCTCTGGGTACGCTTTTTTTATTGCCTTAATGCCGTCAGCGGCGGCTGCGGATCTGAAAGTAACTTCCGCAGCCGGAATGCCACCGTCAAGAAGAGCCTTGGCAAGCGGAACTGCCTGTTCAACGCTCGTAAGTTTTATTACCGGGATAATACCGGTGTCTCTGATTCTATCAAATAAATCGCTCATATCGAAACTCCTTATAAGCTACGCAAAACTCGCATACCGCGCGAAAATCGCGTCGCGCAATTCGCACAATCATCAAAACAGCGCAATCTTCGCATACCGCGCAGTGCGGAATGCGCACACTTAGGCAATGCACCGCACGATTCTCACAGCCATCAAAAAAACCGCGAAACACGAAGCACGTACCGCGCGAAAATCGCGTCGCGCAAATTGTGTCCACTAACGCTGGACGCGACCTGAACCATCGCCACCGGCAAGCGCAAGAACTTCGCTCTTTCTTGTAAGGTTGAAATCGCCTGGGATTGTGTGTTTAAGTGCCGAAGCCGCAACCGCGTACTCAAGAGCCTGCTGCTCGTTGTCCGTATACTCCTGAAGCCCGAAAATGATGCCGGCAGAGAAAGAGTCTCCGCCGCCAACACGGTCAACGATGTCGTCAATCGCATATTTCTTTGATGTATAGAAGCCTGTCTTTCCGGAAAGAACAGCCGACCAGCCGTTTTTGTCAGCGGAAATGCTCTCACGCAAAGTAACCGCGACAATCTTAACGTTGCTGAACTCACTTTTTACGGCATCTGTCAGTTTTTTGTAGTCTTCAGTGTCGAGTTTTCCTTTTGTAACATCAACGCCAGGAGCAGTGATGCCAAGACACATCTGAATATCTTCTTCGTTAGCGATTACCACATCAACGTATTTAACAAGCTCGCGCATAACTTCCGGTGCTTTTTTGCCGTAGTTCCAGAGCTTTTTGCGGTAGTTAAGATCCATTGAAACTGTCGCGCCTTTTGCTTTTGCGGCTTTCATCGCTTCAAGAGCTGTGTCGGCGGCTTCCTGTGAAAGTGCCGGTGTAATGCCTGTTACGTGAAACCACTCCGCATCCTTCATTATATCGTTCCAGTTAAAATCAGCCGGTTTTGCCTTTGCGATGCAGCTTTCTGCCCTGTCATAAACAACAAGCGAAGGTCTTGCGCACGCGCCAGTCTCCAAGTAATAAATGCCAAGGCGACCGCCCTTCACTTTGTTGATGTAAGAAGTGTCAACGCCATGTTTACGAAGCTCTGTAATGGCAGCCTCGCCTACAGCGTTATCTGGTACGGATGTTACGAAAGCCGCATTTTTTCCGAATATTGCGAGCGAAACTGCAACGTTAGCCTCTCCGCCGCCGAAAGTAGCCTCAAGAACCGGTGACTGAAACAGTCTCTCATGCTCCGGTGACTTAAGTCTAAGCATTATTTCACCGAATGTAATTGTCTTTCCCATTTTTATCTCCTTAGTTTCTTGCAAAACTATGCGAAACTACAAAATTGCGCGAAACTTCAAAAACCGTGCGAAACTGCAAAACTGCGCGAATTTTACAAAAATCTCCACTACCTCAAATCTGTTATCGCGATATTGTCCATATCGTCGAACTCACGGTTCTCGCCGCCCATAGCCCAAATAAACGTGTAGTTGCTCGTTCCGCACCCGGAATGAATCGACCAGCTAGGCGAAATTACAGCCTGCTCGTTCTGCATCACAATATGCCGCGTCTGCTGCCCTTCTCCCATAAAATGGAACACAACATTGTCCTGGGGAATGCGGAAATAAAGGTAAACTTCCATACGCCGCTCGTGAGTATGCGCGGGCATCGTGTTCCAAACCGATCCAGTGTCAAGCATAGTGCAGCCCATCGAAAGCTGGCAAGTCTCCAGAACCTTCGGGTGGATAAACTGATATATCGTTCGCTTGTTCGAAGTCTCCTGCGAACCGAGCGGAACCTTGTTCGCGTCCTCTTTCGTGATAAGTTTTGCCGGATATGCCTTGTGAGCAGGATACGAACACATGTAGAACTTAGCCGGCTCATCTGCATTCTTGCTGCTGAATGTAACTTTTTTCGTTCCCATCGGCAAATAAAGAGCCGTGATATTCGCCATGTCGTATTCTTTTCCGTCAGCAGTAACGGTTCCTTCTCCACCGATATTGATAATTCCAAGCTCACGGCGCTCAAGAAAATACGTAACACCGAAATTCTTCCAGCAGTCAATGTTTTTCTCAATATCAAGACAAGATTTCACAGGCATCGCACCAAGAGTCACAACTCTATCAACGTGCGAATAAACCGCTGTAACATCATCCGGTAAAAAGACCTTTTCAATCAAGAATTCAGACCGGATTTCCTCTGTTGTATAACGCTTAAAATCGCGCTGATTTACAGAATAACGAATATCCATATATCCTCCAAAATTTGCTCAGAAATAGAAGGGGGGAAGTCTCCCCCTCGGCTACAATTCGGGCAAGCCCTCATTGCCGCCTACCCCTTCTGCGGGGCGCATACTCCAGCAGGTGCCCCGCAACGCCCCAGCATTATCAAACTGAGACAAGTCTAGTATGCAACTATCAGCAAACTTTTGTATTGTCTTTTACCGTTCTGTTTTTGGTTATTTCCCACCAAAATCTTAATCACATTCTGCAATATTTGCAACAAAAATTCTAGTATGTTACCTTGTGCAAGAAATAATTTTTCGCGCTTCTCATACAAAACTTACCAATGCACAGCGCTCTCGCCAACATACCTACAAGCACACAAGTTCAGCCCTATGGAATTCAATCTTGTGTAATGAGTAGCCAACACCCTGCATCTGTCACAAGTTCAAAAGAATACAGTTTTCTCAAAAAGCTGCTCTCGCCAACATCCCTACAAGCACAACATATTCTATGCCCAGTACTCTCGCCAACATTCTGCATTAGCCACAAGTTCAGCACTACGTGCTTCAATAGTGGCATGCAGTATGTTGGCTACGCACTGTGC
>JAIKVO010000221.1 GCA_024685655.1 Treponemataceae bacterium | reverse complement strand
GCTGCTTCTGCAAGCTTGCTACGTCTTGCAGGAACGTCGAAAATCGCGCGCTACAAAGACGCGCCTTCTTCTGAAATTGATACGTTTTTCAATCTGTATGTAACTTTCGTTCAAATTAAGACAAACGACAAAAAAAACGCTCTCCGCGATGAACACGAGCTTCAGCTTGTCGCGCTTGCTGCAATAGCGGATATAATGCCGCTCAAGGACGAGAACCGCATTCTCGTTCGCCGTGGGCTAGCTTCTATAAATAAGGGGAATATCCGTCCGGGGCTGATGGAGCTGCTTGCCAAGAACAATATGCTCGGTAAAAAAATCAGTTCGTATGACCTTTCATGGAATGTCACCCCGATACTGAACTCAGCAGGAAGAAAAGGCGAGCCGGAAACGGCGATAAAGCTTTTTACCTCAACGGATGCGAATGACCGCAATGCGGCGGCGGACAGATTGCTTGCGCTCAACAAGGAGCGTCGCATAAAAACTGACGAGGCGACTGGTATCGCGAAAATCGTCGCACAGGATAATTTCGATCGATTCTCCCAGAAAATTGCAGTCGCATACGATGAACGGCTTGACAGGGGCGTTACAGGACTCACTGCAGGAAAGCTTACAAGCATTTTCAAAACACCCGCCATCGTAATTGCAAAGCTCGGTGATGACAAAGTTATCGGCTCAATCCGCTCGCCTAGCAGCAGCGACGGTGAAAAAGGATACGACGTTACATCTTTTTTTGATATGCTCGATGACCTTACTGATCTTTACGGTGGTCACAAATTCGCCGCCGGATTCACTTTACAGAAGAATGATTTGGATACGTTCCTTTCGCGTCTTGAAAACTTCTCAAAAGCTATGGAACTTCCTGATTTAATGCATGAAACGATAAATATAGACGCAGAACTTCCCGAAAAATATATTAACCCAGATCTTCTAAAATGTGTTGACCGTCTTGAACCATACGGAGAAGCAAACCCACAGCTCATTTTTATGTCAAAGGGATTGCGGATATTGCAAGCCGATATCATGGGCAGGACAGAACGCATGCATCTTAAGCTTACTCTTGGTGTAGGAAGAACAAAGTGGCCTGCTATTTATTGGGGAGCTTCAGAGCGGTTAAAACGCGATTTTGATACTGGTGACAAGATTGATATCTTGTATCAGATTAACCGCAACACTTTCAACGGCATAGAAACACCCCAGATGATTATTGTTGACGCTCGTAAATCTAAGTAAATACTTACAAACAAATTGCGTTCATCAAGCAGCACGTTTTACGAATCAACTTTGCCATAATTTAGGAGAGATATTATGCATTTAAAAAGAAGCTTTAAAAAGTCCGTTGCATTTATATTATTGGCTTTATCGATTTCATTTTGTTCAGCCAGAATAAGAGTATCTAAAGGGCCGGAATTTTACTTCATGGCAGATTACAAGGAAATTTCGGCTCCTGGCGATATTGTTTATCTTTCGATTTCAATCGGTAAGCTTCCTGATGGTACATTAAAACTACCTGGTTCCCCACATATGAAACTCATAAGGAATTCTACCGGCAAATCTCCGGGAGAAACTGACCTTTTCTTGGTGAAAAAGGATTCTGGTGTTTTCTACGGTGCAATTCCACTTTCCTCCTGGCTTGAAAAAGGTAACTTTACTCTTGTTTACACTTATTCCGATTCAAACGGTGCTACTCATAGTGAAAATTACAACATTACCGTTAATCCTAAAGAGTTCCTTAATGAGGATATTCCTCTAAACGCCACGAACACAGCGATACGTACCGACACTTCTTCTACAAAAGTCGCGCAGATAGACAGGCTTAATGAAGTTCTTTTCACAGTCAACTCAAATGCGAACTATTACGAAGGGCTTTTCATACAGCCTGTAGATACAACACGCCGAACCTCTTTTTTTGGAGACAGAAGGACTTATGTGTATAACACTGGGACTCGTTCAGTGTCTGAGCATTACGGAATAGATTTCGGAGTTCCGACCGGTACACCGGTAAAAGCATGCGGAAGCGGAAAAGTCGTGCTTGCTGAAAACCGCGTTTCTACGGGCTGGTCAATCGTTATCGAGCATTTGCCGGGTCTTTACAGTCTTTACTACCACATGGACTCGCTTATTGCGTCAGAAGGTGACATTGTTAAACAGGGCGATGTAATCGGCAAATCCGGTGCGACAGGGCTTGCGACGGGGCCTCATCTTCATTGGGAGATACGGTTGAACGGCTCTGCGGTAAATCCAGATTTTTTCAAAGAGAATTTGCTTTTCAGACCGTAAAGTGGTGTTAATCCGTTTTTTTCAAGCAAATTCAAAAAAGCTGCTCTCGTCAACATCCCTACAAGCTACCCTACGAGCAAAGCTCTCCGGGAGACTCACTGAAAACAGGCCACCGGACTGTTTTCGCCCTGCTTCGCAGTGCCGTTCCCTAAGTTCAGCACAGCGACGAGCCGCATATTACGACATCTTCGCTCGTCGCTAACGTGCTTCAATGCTGGCTTGTAGGGGACTCTGTTGGCTACGCAGCTATTTCTGATAATTGTGTAATATAACAATTATATGTAACACCACTATTCTGCTTTTTCGTTGATTATCTTAAGGAACGTGTTCTCGTCAATTACTGGGATTCCGAGCTGTGCAGCTTTTTTGTTCTTGGAAGAGCCGGATGAAGTGTCGTTCGTAACGAGATAGCTCAAATCTTTTACAACAGACGATTTCGCCAATCCGCCCAGAGCCTTGACTTTCGCCTCCGCCTCACTTCGTTTCATCGTATACAATTCACCTGTGAAACAAAACGATTTGCCAGCAAGAAGCCCCTGCCCGGCGGAGTGCTGCTCAATCTCGATTATCTTTCCGTCTATGAGCTTTCTTATCTCCGCTTCGTTTTCTTTAAGCCCCTCAACGAGCGTTTTCGCCGTTATCTCGGCGAACATGTACACGGACGCAATGTCTTCCTCCGAAGCGGCAAGAAGCTTTTCTATTGAGTCGTACCCAGCATCCACAAGCTTCTCAATCATTGTCTCACCGATGCCTTCAATATCAAGTCCGGCGATAAACTGCGCCAATGTCATTTTGTGGCTTTTCTCAATTGACGCAAGGACTTTCCGCGCACCAAGAGACACCTTCTCTTTTTCGATGCTGTCATCGTTAAGGAAAAAGCGGGTAAGCCGCTCTTCCGTAAGGCTGTAGATGTCGCTTATCGATTTAAGCTCGCCAGAATCAAACAAGTTTTTTATGAGCGTGCTGCCAAAATCGCGTATGTCTATTACAGAAATCCACTTTTCAAGCTGATGATGAAGCCGCTTCGGGCACGCCGTGTTCGGGCAGTAAAGCCTTGAGCCTTCGTTTTTAAGCGGAGTTCCGCATGTTCCGCATTTTTCTGGCATGGCCACATCGCGCAAGCTATTATTGGCAAAAAGCTCTCCAAGCAAACTGTCCTGCTCGCCGTCCTCATGGATTACGTACTCTATCTTCGGGATTATCTCCCCGCGCTTTGTAACAACGACTTTGCTGCCTATTTTAAGCCCAAGATTCTTTATCGTGTCAGGATTCGAAAGGCTTGCGCGCGAAACTTTTGTTCCTGCAAGCTCAACAGTATCGAACTCCGCAATAGGCGTGTACGTAACTCCATTCTCGTTCCAAATGACATTGCGCACCGTAGAAACGGCTTCCTCCAAACTGAACTTAAACGCTATCTGCTTGTCGGGTCTGTTCCGCCGGGCATCTTCCAAATCTATCTCGCGGTTCTTAATAACAAGGCCGTCAATGTCGTAATCAAGCGAGGGGCGGATTTCCATTACTTTGGCACGGTAATCAATCACGTCGTCAGGAGTTTTACAAAACTCTACAGGAACGGTATTGAACCCGGCGGAAGAAAGCCAGTCCATCTTTTCTTTTTCATCGTTAAATGGATACGGAAGCCCCATCGTGTTCGTGAAAAAAGCGTCGTAGCAAATAACTTCAAGATGCTCGCTACCCTCGCCGTTTTTGCGTTTCATAAGACCGTTCGCGGCGTTTCGGCAGTTCGCCTTGTCACTGAAAAGCGTCTTGTGAACCTGATGCGACATTATCACTTCGCCGCGAACTCCACCTGTGAACGGAGCCGCCAAATAATTGACGACACCTTTCATTTTTCGCACATTACGCGTTATATCATCACCTATGTGGCCGTCTCCACGCGTAACAGCCTTTGTAAAGATACCCGACTCATACTGAAGCTCCAAGCTTGCGCCATCAAGCTTATACTCTACAAGATACTCTGGATACTTGTGCTTTTCTGCCCAAGCGAGGAATTGTACCGGATTCGCGGCTTTTTCCTGGCTTCCCATCGGGATTATATGCTCTGATTTGTCAAAAATGCCACCATCCGCCGCTTCGTCAGAAAGATCAGAACCGACTTTTTGCAAAACAGGATTCTCCGGGTCAAGCTTCCTCAGTTCGTCCCAAAGCGCATCAAACTCCGCATCGGAAATTTCACCCTCGCCCTGATAATATGATTTTTGATATTTTTTGATTTTTTCAGCAAGTTCGTCTATGTAAGCTTTTTGTGTATCGTCTTTCATACCGCAATTATATCAGATTCACAAGGAAAAGCAACTTTACAGAGTTGAACCAGAATCAATAATTATTCAGCGCATCTCCGAAACAGCTTGCCGCAAATCCTCATCGAATGTCTTTAGAGGAAGTCCATACCGTCTCGACATCTCCAAATATGATGCATCATAATAAGAAAGATCGTATTCTTCGGCGAATTCGAATATTCTTTGACGTATTTCACCATCAGGCAATAAATCAGTATAAATCGGAAGCTGCTGTAAATCGTAAAGAATATCCATCGCATCTGATTTTGAGAGACGTAGCTGTCCTGCCTTTTTACTCCGTGTTTTTTGGAGCAAGACATTCTCAATTTCGTACCAGAAAAGAGGCGGTACATAAAACTGTCCATTGTTTTCGAGAATATACTCAACGTCTTTTATACAGCTTGCAAACTCGTCATCGCAAAAGCCACTCAAAAGATAAGCAGCCATAAAAGAAGTATCTACAACAAAGCAAGGAAACGGCTTAGTATTTTCGTCCGGCATCTTTTAGCTCCTTTATTTCTTTTGCCGTCATAGCCGTAAAACCTTCTTTTGTTCGGAGTTCAGCCATTTTTTTAGCTCGTGCGAGAATACGCTTATGAGCCGCATACGCCGCCTTGTTCTGTATTTTATTAAGCCCTTGCAAAACTGCAACCTGTTTTCCATTTTTAGAAATATTTACAACCGCTCCGTCCTGAACCTTACGCAATAGTTCTGAGAAATAAGTTTTTGCGTCAAAAGCCCCGACATCATAGACATTAGCGGCATTGGCAGCCATAGGAAAAGCCATATTAACCTCCTGAAGAAGTGGTATACTTTGAGTATAATATGAGATTTTTAGAAAGTCAACTAGTTTTTCAACCAGTTTAAATATGATTAATATCCTAAAAGAGTAAACGCTGGCCGCTATCGTTTTGGTTACCCGAAGAATCTGCGTCTTTTTTTTGGAGAGAAGTCTTGTGAGGCAGCCCAAGATGCTCGTACGCTCGTTCGGTAACGACACGTCCCCTGGGAGTACGCTGTATAAGACCCGACTGGATAAGATACGGTTCGTAGTAGTCTTCGAGCGTGTCCATAGATTCGCCGATAGAAATTGCAAGCGTTTCTGCACCAACTGGTCCGCCGCCATAATTCTGGATGATTGAAAGCAATATTTCCCTATCGTAACGCTCCAAACCGAGAGAGTCGATTTCAAGCCGCTTCAGTCCATCGGCAACAATCTGGCGTGTAATGCGCCCGCTGCCTGAAACCTGCGCAAAATCACGCATACGGCGCAAAATACGGTTCGCGACACGCGGCGTACCTCGCGCACAAGATGCCATAAGAAGAGCCGCATCCTCGTCAACGGCGATGTTCAGTATTCCCGCGCTTCGCTTTATAATCAGAGCAAGCTCCTCTTTTTCGTAGAAACTGAAACGCTGTACAATACCGAAACGGCTTATAAGCGGGCTTGATACCATGCCGGCTTTCGTCGTAGCGCCAACAAGCGTAAATTTCGGAATTGGGATGCGCACTGTACGCGCGGCAGCTCCCTGCCCTATAATCCAGTCAAGCTCGTAGTCTTCCATAGCGATGTAGAGCATTTCTTCAATCGCGGGTTTAAGGCGGTGAATCTCGTCTATGAAGAAGACGGTACGCTCGGTGATTGTGGAAAGGATTCCGGCAAGATCTTTCGGCTTTTCGAGCGCAGGGGCAGACGTCACCTTAAAATCGACACCCAGCTCGTGCGCCGTAATTTGGGCGAGCGTTGTTTTTCCTAGACCTGGCGGCCCTATTAAAAACAGATGATCCATATTCTCGCCACGACTACGCGCAGCTTCTATAAACACAGAAAGATTGTCTTTTACTTTAGTCTGCCCAAGAAAATCGGCAAGTAGCTGAGGGCGAAGGCTGCCTTCCCGCTCATCGTCTGTGAAATGAGCATCTGGGCGCACGATGTTGCTGCCCGAAACACCAAAGCTTCCATCGCCGAAACTTGTGCCGGCTCCCATGCCGCCACCAAAAGGAACGCCAGGCTCACCGCCTAAGCTTCCTGTGCCGTAGTCTCCGGAACCACCTAATCCACCACTGCCGAAATTGTCTGAACTGTATGTCGCGCCTGTTTCACCAAATCTTTTATCACCTTTCATAAAGAAGCCTCACTACATTATGCCATTTCGACAATGGCGCGGCGGAAAATAATCTCTTCTTTTTCCTTATCAGTCTTTCCGGCAAAAGAAGCGTCCTTTTCAAGCGATTCCACAATTGCCGCAACTTTTTGCTCCGCAAGCGACTTGTCATACCCCATGCTCGCAAGCGAAAGAATAAGGTCGCTGTATGGCGAGTTCTGTTTTACGCCGCGCGTAACGCCAGTGTTTTCAGAAAGCGTTAGTTTTCCTTTAAGCGCAAGCATCATTTTTTGGGCTGTTTTTTTGCCGACTCCGGGAACTTTTTCAAGTCTGCCTACATCACCACCGTCAAGAACGGAAACAAGCTGGTCGGCAGAGACAGACGAAAGAATTTTCAGAGCACCTTTGGGACCTACTCCATCAACTTTAAGAAGATCAAGGAACAGCGCGCGATCCTCTGCCGAAGCAAAGCCGAAAAGCTTCATGGAGTCGTCACGATGAAGGAGCCACGTATAAACACGAGCCTGCTCACCGACATGAGGGAGTGCGTCAACGGAAGAATCAGGAGCTGAAATATCCCATTCGATGCCGTTTGTTTCAAGATAAACGGTTTGCGGGAACTTAGCGGTTATCGTACCAAAAAGACTATTGAACATGTGATTATTATATACAGTATTGCTCTCGCTGTCACCCTGACAGCGAGAGCAAGGACATAAGCAAACAATAAGTGCCAAATGTCCGCGAAAAAACCTAGATTACTGCAAAACGATGTTATCGTTCGTGAGCGATTGTTTCTTTATCGCGCGGAAACGATCAGCCAAATCTTCAAGCGTAAGATGCTGTTTCTCCTCTCCGCTTATATCCATGATTATCTCACCGCCGTCCATCATCAAAAGACGATTTCCGTAATCAAGCGCCTGTTGCATATTGTGCGTAATCATCATAACAGTAAGGTTGTATTCTTTTGCGAAACGTTTCGTAAGATTCATAATAAGAGCGGCATTTGACGGGTCTAGAGCTGCTGTATGCTCGTCCAAAAGCAAAAGAGCCGGTTTTGAAAGCACCGCCATTAAAAGCGTAAGAGCCTGACGCTGACCTCCTGAAAGAAGCTCAACGTTATCATTAAGACGATCCTCAAGTCCCATTTCAAGCTGCTTGAGCTGTTCCCTAAACTCCTCGCGTTTCTTTTTATTCAAACTGATTCGTAAACCGTGCCACCCCTTTTTGCTGCAAATTATCATATTATCTTCAAGCGACATTTTTCCGGCCGTTCCAAGAAGAGGATTCTGGAAAATACGTCCGATATATGAGGCACGCTTATATTCAGCATCATTGGTTATTTCTTTTTGAGATTCAGTGCCATCTTCTTTTTTTTCATCAAGATAGATATGCCCGACCGTTGGCGTCAAAGTTCCTGCGATAATATTGTATAAAGTCGATTTTCCGGCTCCGTTCGAGCCGATTACAGTTATAAAATCGCCTTGATTTATTTTGAGATTTATGTTCTTTAACGCCGTGTTCTCATCCGGTGTACCTTCGTGAAAAGTTATTCCAACGTCTTTCAGCTCAATCATTTTACTTCTCCATTTTTTGCCGGGCGTTTCAGATGTTTTGAAAAATTTCCTTTTCCCTTAATATTTGCGACAATCAGACAAATGATAATCAAAAGACCTGTGATAAGCTTCAAATCATTCGCAGTAAGATTTATAACATAACCGTATCGACGCGCAAGGAACATCAATCCACGGTAAATTATTGAACCAATAATAACTCGGAACGTCTGCAGACCGATTTTATTCGAACGAATAATAAATTCACCCAGCATCAAAGAAGCAAGACCGCTTACGATAACTCCAGTTCCGCTTCCAACATCGGCAAAACCGTTGTACATGCTCGCAAAAGCACCGGATAGAGCAGCAAGTCCATCTCCGACACAAACACCGATTCCTCTTACAATCTGAGTATTTACCCCCTGAGAAATGACCATCTGCTGATTTGATCCGAGCGCACCCATCGTAAGTCCTAAGTCTGTATGAAAGAATAAGTCCAGAATGAGCTTAAAAATCACAATAAAGACGACTAAGAACAGAAGGATTCCTGTTTCGCTGGGAATGGATCCGAAATGAGTTTCCGTAAATTCAATGATTTTTGAAAAAGTCGTAGGAATGCGCAAAAACGATACGTTAGCACGGTTTGACATAATTCTTAGATTGATAGAATAAAGCATCGTCATCATAAGAATACCAGCGAGCAAGTCAGGAACACGCAGCTTTGAATAAAGAAGAGTCGTGCAGAGCCCTGCAAGGCACCCACCGGCAAAAGCAAGTGCTATTCCGCATACTGGAGAAAGCCCGTGTGTAAGACAAGCCGCAAGAATACAGCCACCCATAGGAAACGCGCCGTCTACGGTCATATCACAGAAATTTAAGGTTCTGTAGCTTATGAACAAGCCCAGAACCATAATGCTATAAATCAAACCTTCAATTAAAATCGTTTCAATCATCGTTACATTCTCACGCAATAAAGAATAAACCACAGAAAACTTTGCAGAATTAATTATTTACATTCTATAACTGTGTTGCGTGGCTGTCAGGTCTCCTGTGTGTAAAGCATTGACGAGTGCAACGAGGAACTGGCTTTAGCACACAGGATGACAGCGAAAGCAATACAGTTATAATCCAAATATTACTATGCTGCAATGCTTCTATGTTTATTTCTGAATCAGTTTGCCGTTCTCAATGATATAAGATGCCTGGTTCAGGTATGATTCAGGAATTGTGATTCCACAAGCCTTCGCTACATCCAAATCGAAAAGAAGATCTGAATCTTCAGGCTTTGTCATAAATCTTACTGGAATTTCAGCTGGTTTCTTTCCGTTAAGGATATCAACAACAAGCTCGCCTGTAGCGTATCCTGCTTTGTAATAGTTGAATCCAGAAGCCATAAAGCATCCGCCTTCCATTGCACCAGTAACGTCGCCTGAGAAAACAGGTTTGTTTGCCTTGTTGAAAACTGAAACCAGACTTGGAAGAGCTGAGAACACTGTGTTATCAGTTGTAAGATAGATTCCGTCACAGCGGTCAACGATAGCTTCTGCAGCCTGCTTTACTTCTGATGAAGTAGAAATAGCCTGAACAACGAGCTCAAGGCCTGCTTCCTGACAACCAGCCTTTACAAGCTCAAGAGCAGAAAGGGAGTTGTCCTCGTTTGATGTGTAAATATATCCGAGAGTTTTAATTCCAGCAAGTTCTTTGAAAAGTTTTATGTGGTCTTTTGAAGGAAGCTCATCTGACATTCCTGTTACATTTGCATCACCATGAGCTACTGTTTTTACAAGTCCGGCTCCAACAGGGTCTGTTACAGCACCGAAAACGATCGGAACATTTTTCATTGTGTTTGCAAGAGCGATAGCAACAGGAGTTGCAATACCTACAGCAACATCAACACCTTCATCCTTGAACTGAGCTGCAATCTGATTTGCAGTGTTTACGTCACCGTTTGCATTCTGAAGGTCAAATACAGCTTTGAAACCAGCCGCTTCAACTGCATCAATAACACCCTGCTCAACAGCATCCAGCGCAGCATGCTGAACAATTTTCGCAATACCGATTTTTACAGTCTTCGGGCCATCTTTTTTGCCGCCAGCGAATACTACAGAGAAGCACAACATCAAAACCAATGCGATTCCAATAAGTTTTTTCATATCAATTATCCTCCAAATAAAGCCGGATTTTATCAGTTAATCATTCGAAACCGGCTCGTGTTTCTGTTTATAGAAACTATATAACATACTTTTTCGTTTCTGTAAATAGTATCACGCAAAATTTTTGATTTTTTTCTTTTCTAGTTATTGCTTTCGCTGCTATCTTGTGTTGGAAAGTCAGTTCCTCACTTCGTTCGTCAATATTTTCCACACAGGAGACCTAGCAGCTACGCAATAACTAGATACAACACACAATCATATTTCACCATCATTTATTGCATCTCTCACTACTTGTTTTACTTCGTGCTGTATGATATGTATTTAGATATGAAATACACTCTTGACTGGAATAAATATATTGAAAAAGCTCGTGAAGTCGTATCGGAAGGATGCGTTCTTCTTGAAAACAAAAACAATACGCTTCCTTTGAAAAGAAACGCGAAAATCGCAATTTTCGGACGTGCACAGCTCAATTATTATAAGAGCGGAACTGGTTCCGGTGGCATGGTTAATGTATCAGGTGTCGTTGATATACCGGAAGGTCTGAAGAAATCTGGGGCAGTTACAATCGACAGCACACTTGAGGCTTTATACAAAGAATGGGAAAAAGAGAATCCTTATGAAAAAGGTCTTGGTTGGGGTGCCGAGCCCGATTCCCAAAAAGAAATGCCTATTGACGACGATGTTATAAAGCAGGCTGCTGCTAGAAACGATGCAGCGATTGTGATAATCGGACGGACAGCAGGAGAAGATCGAGATATCGCACCCGAAGAAGGTTCTTGGAAACTTACTGCCGACGAGAAAAGCCTTCTTAGTCGCGTAAAAGAACAATTCAAAGAAACAGTCGTAATTCTTAACGTCGGAAACATAATTGACATGAGTTTTGTCGCAGAATACGACATTGACACGCTTCTTTACGTATGGCAAGGCGGACAGGCAGGTGGGCTTGGCGTAGCTGATATCCTTACAGGAAAGGTTACCCCATCTGGAAAAATAACGGACACTATTGCACTTTCTCTTGAAGATTATCCAGCATATCCGAACTATGGAAACCCAGAACACGTCTGTTATGAGGAAGATATCTATGTCGGGTACAGATATTTTGAGACTGTAGCAAAAGATAAAGTTCTATATCCGTTCGGCTACGGTCTTTCATATACTACGTTCAGCGTAACTCCATCCAATTGTACGAGCAGGTCTTCAAGCAATGCGGCAAAATGCTGTGCAGGAGAACCTGTGCATTACAAAGAAGCCCCCGCGATCGATTTTTCAGTTACAGTAAAGAACACAGGAAATGTCGCAGGAAAAGAAACCGTACAGATTTACGCCGCATTGCCGCAGGACAAGCTTGGAAAACCCGCACGAACGCTTGTTGCATTCAAGAAAACAAAACTTCTGGAACCAGGTGAATCTCAGAAACTTGTATTTTCTATAGACACACGGACATTCGCCTCGTTTGACGACACGGGCGCGACCGGAAACGAAAGCTGCTTTGTTTTGGAAAGCGGTTTATACACTCTTTACGCCGGAACAGATGTCCGAAACACACAGAAAGTTACGGAATTCACGATTGACTCAACGATTGTCACGGAGCGGCTTTCAAAATCGCTCGCGCCCGTGAAACCGCTTAACCGCATTAAGGCAGTTGAGGACAAATCTTCTGATACAGGAATAGCGTTCGTGCGGGAGAAAGTGGAGCCTTCTGCGCCATACCAGAATATTCATAGAAAAGAAAACTTGGCTAAAGTTCACGAAGACGTGAAAAAGCTTCTTGAAAAAGGCGACAATCTCGCATCTGTCTTGAATCAGCTTACAGATGACGACCTCGCCTGTATAATCCGCGGAGAAGGCATGGGAAGCCCCAAAGTTACGCCAGGAACAGCTGCTGCTTTTGGCGGAGTATCCCCTCACCTGGCAGAGCTCGGCATTCCTTGCGGCTGCTGCTCCGACGGACCTTCCGGAATGCGTCTCGATTCGGGTGCAGAGGCGTTCAGTCTTCCGAACGGAACTCTTCAAGCTTGTACATTCAATCCGGATCTTGTTACGGAGCTTTACTCGCTTACCGGCTGGGAAATGCTCTACAATAAAGTCGATATTCTGCTTGGACCTGGAATGAATATAAGACGCTACCCACTTAACGGCAGAAATTTCGAGTATTTTTCGGAAGACCCATACATTACTGGCGTTATGGCAGCCGCGACTATAAAAGGACTTCACAATGCGGGAGTCTCTGGCGCAATGAAACACTTCTGCTGCAACAACCAGGAGACAGGCAGACTCGGTCTTGATGTCACAGTCAGCGAACGTGCGCTTCGTGAAATATATCTCAAAGGTTTTGAGATGGCAGTAAAATCGGGCGCTGACGTAATAATGACTTCCTACGGAAGCACAAACTCAATATGGTCTGCAGGAAACTATGATCTTGTTACTCGTATTCTTCACAACGAATGGAATTTCAACGGTTTTGTCATGACTGACTGGTGGGCTTCCATAAACAGCGAAGGAGAAGGTCCGGGAAAAACTGATTTCGCACAGATGGCACGAGCCCAGAACGATGTGTACATGACCACCCCTGACGGAGCTCAGAACATCCACGGTGACAATACTCTTTCATCGTTGAAAGAAGGCTCGCTCACACGAGACGAGCTAATCCGCAACGCAGCGAACATAATCCGTTTCCTTGAAGGAACACATGCGAAAAAGCGACTTCTAGGCACCGACGACACGGTTGAAATCATCAACAGGAAGACAAATGATACTGTCACAAATCCTGATGATATAGAATGTTACGATATCGGAGACGGTCTGACTCTTGAGCCTAAGGACATTGATACGTCAAAAGGCTCTTCGTTTGTGTTCACGCTCGACGCATCAAAAGGAACCGGTATATACGATTTCAGTTTCTACGGAAAAGCTTCTGAAAACGTGGCTCCAGCCGCACAAATTCCGGTCGGAATCATGATAAACGGTCTTTCGCTGACGAGCATAACATGGAACGGTTCCGAAAAAGAAACTGTTGAAAAGCCACAGGAACTAGTCCTTGCAACGAAGTATTCTGTGATGAAACTTAGTTTCGTACAGAGCGGGCTTATTTTGGAGAAAATTATTATCTCTAAATCTGACAAGAAATTGGATTACAATTTGATGCAGCCGTAACTGGTAGCGTTTTTGTCGGAGATTTCACAACGGAGTTCTTTTAGCAGCCTATGCCAAAAGAACTCTGCCAAGCCCAAGAGCCGCACAAAATAAAGCTAAACGCGCCGTATATTTATATGCGTTATCGCAGCTGCCAGAGCATCAGCAGCATGATCAGGCTTAGGAATATCCTCAAGCCCAAGAAGCATCTTTACGAAATTCTGCACAAGTTTTTTGTCTGCTGTAGCACAGCCAGATACGGACTGCTTTATTACGATAGGCGTATACTCGCCAAGAAGCACACAATTCTGAGAAAGACATAGAGTTACAACTCCTCTAGCTTCCGCGACAGCCATCGCGCTTGAAACGTTTTTCGCAAAATAAAGAGTCTCCATACCAGCTTCTGCCGGATGAAACTCCATCAATATATTGGTAATCCGAGAATAAATCGCAGACAGCCGCTCTCCCCTTGGAGCATCTGCACTCGTCTCAATTACTCCATAAGCAATCATTTTGAAGCGGTTCTGATAAAAATCGACTATTCCCCATCCGGTAGAAGCAAGGCCGGGATCAATTCCAAGTACGCGCAAAACGCCGTTTTGTTGCTGCATGAAAGTAATATAACGGAAAAAAAGAATCTGCGCCACAGCATATAGCACGAAGTTTCAAGCTAAGCGCAAAATACCCTTGCTACTGCAAGCTTTTGTTATGTCGTAAACAGCCGGAACATATTGCACATACAGATTTTTTTTCGTTTTTTTGATTTTTTTTTGGAAAAACATGTAAAAACTCATTCAAAATGGCAAATAAGATTATAGGAGGCATCCGTGAGTCCGGGAAAACTGCCACGTATGTGGTGAAATTCCGGCTTCACATCGCCGCGCTGAACATTGAAAAGCGCATACTCCTATAAACCGGAGCCTCCAGACGGAGACTCCACTTATGAGAAAAATTCTTTTCATGCTTCTGCTTGTATTCACTATTGCTCAAACAATACAGGCATTGAAGAAGACAATCACAATCACAGAATATAACACTGAGGCAAGTCCAATTCATGTGACAGGTACAACGTACAGAGCAAGCGACGGAACAGAAATCACCTTGGAAAAAGGACAAGATCCAACAAATCCTAAATACTACAAAATTGACGGAGAAGATCACGGTCTTCCGACTGCTACAGTCACCCATACTTATACAATAACGATTGAAATACCGGACATTATTAACCAAGCAGAAATATCGAACATGATTGAATCGGAAATAAGAAAAGAATTGAAGGACAATCATAAACCTAATGAAACGATAGAGGCCAATCTTCTTGGTATCGTAGAAGTTCCTGTCACAAAAAAGTTTCTGGGCATAATACCATATGAATCAACAGAGAGATATGCAATAACAGGATCAGTACATACAACAACGGTTATAACCCAAAAAAAAGAAATACAACAGTCAAAATCCGTGCAGATAGGAGATCCTGTTCTTATGACGAGCGGTCAATACCGATACGACGAGACTGACATGACGATTGCCGAAGGAAACGCTGTCTTAGAGCTGGGGCGGCATTATCAAAGCGGAGATATTACAGGAGATTCAATAGGCGAAAAATGGTTTCACAGTCTTGATACACGAATAATTCTTGGAACTTCAGAATCGACAGAACAGGCATTCATAGACATTTCAAATGGCATTCTGAGTCTTGATTATGATTTACGACTGCTAAAAAAACAAGTTGAGCTTACGGTACGGGAATATGAAATAGGAATAGCAAATATCAATAACGAAATATCTATGACAGAAAAAGCTTTGAACGATTTGAGAAACAGCGGTTACACTTCATACAGCGAAGTTCAGATATACATAACCGACTTAACTAATAAACTCAATATTCAAAAGGATGTACGTGATGAAATCGTTAGTGAGAAGGACGCTTTCCTCTCAAAAACAACACAATATATTGCTGAATATGAAACAAAACTTGAGTCAGAAAAAGAAACTGCCAACGAACTAAGAAAAATCACGGATCATTCGGTTTTCAACAGGAATAAAAACACAATTTCCACACAGGGCGTTGGTTTCAACGAATACACTGATATTGGAACAAAAGTACTTATTGTTTATGACACATATGGAAGAAAATCCATATTCGAACTGATAACAGAACCTACGTTCTTTGAGGGCGAAGTTACATTTCCGGACGGAGCTGAGACAGAGAGCCTTTCTGATAGCACAGACACACTGATTATAAGACGTGACGGTTGCTATGAACTTACGAAAAAAGACGGAACTGTCTGGATATATGGAACTGACGGAATGCTGCGTTCCATAACGGACAGGAACGGAAACAGCATCGTTATTGAATACGAGAACAATAAGGCAGCTTATATTTTCAGAAATGAAGTGAAAATCGCGAATGTAGAATGGAAAGACGGCAAAATTTCAGCAATCGTGAACGCCCGCGATATTACGGATCGAACTGAATACAAATATGACAAAGGAGTTCTGTCTGACGTGACGGATTGTGACGGAGACACAATATCGTTCGGATATACAACAGACGGTTTGCTAAATACGATAACTAAACCAGACGGCAGTATTGTGCAGATAGACTACGACCTGACGATAAATGGGAAGAGGCTCGCAAGTAGAACTAAGAATGAGGAAGATTTTTGGGAAACTTTCTCATACAGCCAGAGCGGAAAGAAAGTGGAATACACATCACATTCCGGAATCCGTACTGTATATGAATACGATGAAGAAATGCGGCTCACAAAAGAAACATCGGCAGACGGAACTGAAAAAACATATGATTACGATACTGAAGGCAACATTATTAGGGAAACACTGAACGGAAACATTACATCATACGAATTCGACATTTACGGAAACAAGATTCGTTCATATTTCAGCGACGGAAGCTTTGAAGCATGGACTTATGACTCATACGGGTCGGTTGCATCTTACAGGGATAGAGACGGAATAGTTTCAGAATATCTGCGCAATGCAAAAGGAAACGTAACGACCACAAAAGTCGGAGGCAAAACGCTTTCCAACTACGAATATAATTCAAAAGGGCAAGTCTCGACAGCAAAAACATACAGGTCAGACGGAACATCATTGGAGCAGCATTTTTCTTATGATATTTACGGAAATCTGATTGAACGTGTTACAGGGAACTCAACAGACCAGCAGCTTACAGAAAAATGGACTTACGATGGAAGAAACAGGCCGCTATCATACAGCATTAACGGTGAAACAGAAGAAACATACGCATATAACGGCAGAAAGACTACAGTGACGATACGAAGCGGACTTGTCTCCGAGTATTTGACAGACAACCGAAAAGACTGCGTTTCCATAAAAGAAACAGACACTGTTACAGGAGAAATACGCTTTACATCGATTGAGTACGACAAACGTCATATGCCGATTAAAAGGAAACTTTCTCCGGGAGAAAACCAACCTGTGGTCATGACAGCGGAATACAGATACTTTCCGGGAGGAGAACCAGAAGGAGAATTGATAAGTGACGGGCAAAGCCATATTGTAACGATTTACGACTATAAAGACAAAGGCGGTAGAAATCTTGATTATGTGACAAGTATAAGGCGTATAAGATGTTCATCGGAAGAGATTAATCAAATGCGGCAAAACGTAACTGGTACAAACACACAGAACGGCTTCAAAGAAGCTGATCTGGAGAAACTGTGGCGCATCGCATCTGACAAATACTCAATATCGTATGAATACGAAATTACACCAAACGGAACAAAAATCACGACAATAGCCCCTTCTGGAACACAGACAATCGCCGAATATGACGCATGGTCAAGGCCTGTGTCAACAACAGATGCGCTGGGTATAAAATCTTTACAGGAGTACACAAGCGCTGGAAGACTGAAAAAACAGCAGTCGCAATTTGGAGGATTCACTGAATATCGGTATGATGAGGCAGGCAATCTTTCAGGAACAGGACGAGAAGGCGGCAAAATTACTTCACTTACAATAAACACAGACGGGACTCCATGCAGAGTCACTGACAGAAACGGACAAACAACCGAGTATTTCTACGACAGTCTTGGAAATCTCGTAAAAGTGACGAATGCTGCTGGCTCCAGATATATGACATATGACAATAACGGCAGACTAATTCTCTCTGTAACAGGCGGAAACGGGAGTATACAACAAGCAGAGATTTACACATCGTATTCGTACGATTCAGACAACAGAACCACAATCTACAACAATGGCGGTCTTTATCCAATATCATACAAAATGAACGCTTGGAATGAAACTACATCGATTACAGACGGAGAAGGAAACACGCAAACAATGAGCTATGACTGCGCAGGAAGGCTGATTGTCAAAACAGACGCATATGGTAGAAAAACATTCTACGAATATGATGTTCGCGGACTTGTGACAAAAGCCACATATCCAGACGGCACATACAACGAATACAAATATGACGCATACGGCAACTTGACAGAAACGCTTTCCTGCGGGAAATCCATATGGCGCGGGCAATACGATTCATCAGGCATGCTCATAAAACAGGAAGGAGAACTCATATCGCCATCCTCATACCAATACGATGATACAGGCCGAATAACACGTATCATGACAAACGATGAAACATCAGTATCATACGCATACACTGACAGAGGACGAACTGTTTCTACAACAGACGCAATGGGAAACACAACAGTATCGAAATATGATAATTTCGGAAACATAATTACCGAATCAAACAAACGACTAAAATCAAAAACATACACTTATAATGATGAAAATGAGCTTACTTCTATTAAACAGTTTTCTGGAAAAAATATAGTCTATAATACATCTTCTGATGGTTTGACTCATTCAACAATTTTCGATGATGGAAGTTCCGACATTGTAACCTACACTCTTTCCGGCTTAGTAAAATCCATACAGAACGCAACAAACAAAACTTATTACGAATACGACAAAGGCGGAATGCTAGTAAAACAGACAGACGGGACCTCCGACGGAACAATAACATTCACTTACGATAAAGCTGGTCGAAGAACACGCATAACAGGAGCAGGAAGAAACACCGAAATTTTTTACGGAAAAAATGGCGAAATAATAGAGATAAAGGACAATATTTCAAAAACTGGCTTCAAAATAGAATATGACACGATGATGAGAGAAATCCTAAGGATTGCCGACAACGGAACAAGAAGAGAGACTTCATATTACAGAAATGGAAACGTTGACAAAATAATCGTCAAAAACGAAAGGGGTATCGTATTGGATGCAAAAGCTTACATATACTCCGATGACGGACGAAAAGAAGCCATAATCAATGGTGATGGTGAAGTTACATTGTTCGATTATGACAAACAAGGAAGGCTCTCTGCCGTTCTATACCAGGACACGACAAGCAACAGGCAAAGAGAATCTGAAATCCTTGCAGAATATAAAATAACTGATTTGAGATATAATCAGTCAGAATCGAGATATATTTCTAAAAAAGTCTATGAAAAGATTGCGGAATTACAGAACCTGTGTCACAATATAAACAGACTGATTCCTACATACAGAAATTTTCGAAAAGAAAGATTTGTATACGACAAAAACGGAAACCGTAAATACTGGTATATCGGCGGAGGACTTCTTGAATACAGTTACGACGCTGATGACAGACTCGTCGAGTGCCGCACTGGTGGAAAAACAGTACGTACTTACGATTACGATGAAGATGGAAATCTTGTCAGGGAGTCAGTTCCAGAAAACCCCGGGCTTGCCAGCACCTACCAATATAGTGGAAATGGTCGTATGACAAAATCTGTTTCGAACAGGAACGGATCGGAACAGGAAACCACATACGCTTATGATGCACTAGGCAGAAGAGTTGCCTCTGGAACTCGTGAAACAGGTACCCTCTTTACGACATATGATGGACTAGGCTTTGAGGCTCTCTCAGAAGCAAGGGATGGAACAGCAGGGGCCATATCAGTTTCGATAGACAGTGCATATACGAATTCAGTAAAAGCCGGAGAACGGTATAGATATATAGCAGACGATGTAATCGGCTCAGAAAAGATGCTGAAAAAGGATGATCAAAAAGTGGCAGAGACAACTGGATTCAGGACACGAACAACGCTATACATAAACGGAACACCAGCTGCGGTTAGCATGGACGGAGAGCGGATGTATCTGTCCTGCGACGATATTGGAAGCGTTTCTCTCGTTACGGATGATTCCAGC
This sequence comes from Treponemataceae bacterium, assembly GCA_024685655.1. Taxonomy (GTDB): domain Bacteria; phylum Spirochaetota; class Spirochaetia; order Treponematales; family Treponemataceae; genus Treponema_I. The sequence continues at coordinate 245 of JAIKVO010000221.1, read as the reverse complement.
ATGCTCCTTGCGCAGATTTTTTATGACGCGTTCGGTACGCCAGTAGCAAACACAGGATATGAGTCCGGCGCGGACTCAATGTTTGGCGCTAGCGGAATCTCTCATGATGCTGCGGTCGCCGCCGTACTTTCACGCGCGGCATATGCCGGCAAACCTTATAATGCTGCCACAGGGCTTTACGACTACGGTTTCCGCGACTACTCCCCAAGTTTGGCACGGTTTACGACAGTAGACCCTATCCGCGA
>JAIKVO010000085.1 GCA_024685655.1 Treponemataceae bacterium | reverse complement strand
GTGGTAGAGCGCCACCTTGCCAAGGTGGATGTCGCGGGTCCGACTCCCGTTTCCCGCTCTAGGCGAAAGCGATTCGGAGAAATCTGAATCGCTTTTTTTTTACATTTTTTACACGAAAGGAAAACCCACCGTGAAAGTAACTAAGAAAATCGAAAAGCTTGAGAATTCCGCTGTAAAACTGACAGTGACAGTTGGAAAAGAAGATGTTGACGCACAGTACAAGGACACTGTTGCGAAATGCGTTAAGAACGTGCAGATTCCCGGATTCCGCAAAGGAAAGGTTCCGGCTTCTATTCTTGAGCAGAAATACGGTGAAGCACTCAAGGCAGATGCAGCTTCAGAACTTGTCGAAAAAGCACTTGAATCAGTTTTCGCGGAATATGACGAGAAAAAGTCAGACAACCGCCCTCTTCCTTACGCACAGCCTGTAATTGACAAGGTACCTGAGCTTAAAATCGGGGAAGATCTTAAGTTTGCCGTTACATACGATGTATTCCCGAAAGTTTCTGTTACAGACCTTACCGGCATTGAAGTTAAAGAGCCACAAGTCAACATAACCGACGAAGACCTTAAAGAAGAGCTTGAGGCTATCCGCGAAAGAAACGCGATGGTTATCGACAGGAAAGATAACGAGCCAGCCTCAAAAGACGATATCGTTACAGTAAATTACGCCGAGCTTGATGACGCAGGTGCCGAAATTGAAGGCTCAAAACGCCAGGATTTTGTATTCACAATCGGAACAGAGCAGAATATCTACAAGTTCGATAACGAAATAATCGGCATGAAGAAAAACGAGACAAAAGACATTGAGAAAGTTTATGCCGAAAATTTCGCAGACAAAGACCTTGCCGGAAAGACAAAGAAAATCCGCGTAACTGTAACGGCCATCAAGGTTCGCGATCTTCCAGACCTTGACGACGAGCTTGCACAGGATGTCAACGAGAAATACAAGACTCTCGACGACATGAAAGCAGACATCAAGAAAAACATGGAGTCTGCCCTTGAGAACAAAGTTAAGGAAATCAAATCGAACGAGCTTATTGAAAAACTAATTGAGAAATATCCTTTTGACCTGCCAAAATCAATGATGGACGCAGAGCTCAACCACCGCTGGAACATGCTCTCACAGCAGTTCCAGACAACTCCGGAGCAGCTTGAGAAAATGATTACAGCATCCGGCCAGAAAAAAGAGGATATGATAACTCAATGGACTGGCGATGCAGGAAAAATGCTCAAAGGCCGCATCATTGTAGAAAGCCTGCTTAAGGACAGAAATATTTCCGTTACACCGGAGGAAATTGAGGCAGAGTACGCAAAAATCGCTGACGGTGCAGGAATTACTGTTGAAGAAGTGAAAAAGCACTATGCGGACGCTACAAAAAAAGAGTATCTTATTGATGATGCGAAAGAGCAGAAGCTTTACACACAGCTTTTCAGCGAGATAAAGGTTTCCAAGGGCGACAAGCTTACCTTTAAGGAACTTTTCAACGGAAAAGCAGAGTAAATAAAAGCTTGGAAATATAAGCCGGAACGCGGGGATGGCGATTGCCGAGAAAGCCCCGCGCCACAGCAAAATATACGCGAATTTGTTGCCCCGGTGCATCCATTAACTACGAAATGGAAAGCATCGGGGTTCGTTCGTATAAAGTACGGAAATGGAAGGAACTGCATTTTTGCAGCCTAGCATTGATATCAGTTTCAAAAGTTCAGGAGAAGAAAACATGGACACACAAATGAATAATCTTGTTCCCTATGTCATTGAGCAGACAGGTAACGGAGAACGGTCATATGACATTTATTCAAGGCTTTTGAAGGACAGGATCATTTTTGTTGACGGAGAAATCAACGATGTGACGGCTGATCTTGTCGTCGCCCAGATTCTTTTCCTTGAATCGCAGAATCCAGAGAAAGACATAAGCATTTACATAAACAGCCCCGGTGGCTCTGTGACCGCAGGGCTTGCCGTTTACGACACAATGCAGTATGTCCGCTGTGACGTTCAAACAATCTGTATCGGACAGGCTGCAAGCATGGGCGCATTCCTTCTTGCGGGCGGCTCCGCAGGGAAACGTTTCGCGCTTCCGTCTTCACGCATAATGATTCATCAGCCTTGGGGCGGATCAGGCGGACAGGCGAGCGACATACTTATCCAGACAAAAGAAATAATCAGGTTAAAGAAACTTACCGCAGACAGGTTTGCGTTCCACACAGGCAAGCCCGTTGAGAAACTTCTTGAGGATATGGAAAGAGATTTCTATATGACACCAGAAGATGCACTTGAATACGGCATTATAGACAGTATAATGCCACGGAGGAAAAATGGCTTTTCTGTCAAATAAAGATGTTCCAAGATGCTCGTTTTGCAATCATACTCTCGATGACGGCAGGGATTTCGTAGCTGGACCTCCGGGAATATATATCTGCGAGCGTTGTGCCGCTATTGTGGACGAGGAGCTTGCCCGTAAAAGCAGCGACGTTCTTCCAATTGAGCTTGACGAGATTCCTACTCCGCGCGAGTTCAAGGAGTTCCTTGACCAGTATGTAATCGGTCAGGATTATGCGAAGAAAGTTCTTTCTGTTTCGGTATACAACCATTACAAGAGGCTTTCTCAGTCCATAACCGACGATTCTGATATCCAGATTGAAAAATCGAACATTCTGCTTATTGGTCCGACCGGTTCTGGTAAGACATATCTTGCAAAAACGCTTGCGAAAAAGCTTAACGTACCTTTTGCAATTGCCGACGCGACGACGCTCACGGAAGCTGGATATGTTGGCGAGGATGTTGAGAATGTTCTGCTCAAGCTTATAAATGCGGCTGACGGAAACATTGCCGCGGCGGAACGCGGAATTATTTTTATTGATGAGATAGACAAGATTGCCCGCAAATCCGAGAACACGTCAATTACCCGCGATGTTTCTGGCGAAGGCGTACAGCAGGCTCTTCTTAAGATTATTGAAGGCACGAAAGCAAGCGTTCCGCCACAGGGTGGACGCAAGCACCCGAACCAGGAGATGCTTGAAATTGACACCACGAACATTCTGTTCATTTGCGGCGGTGCGTTCGTTGGTCTTGATAAAGTGATTGAGTCACGAATTCACGAGAACACGCTCGGATTCGGCGCGACAATACAGACAATGACAGAAGAAGAGCGGACGGAGCTTTTGAACCAGGTTATTCCTGACGACCTTGTGAAGTTCGGTCTTATTCCGGAGCTTATTGGCCGTATGCCGATTTCTGTCGCATTGAAAGAGCTTTCTCGCGATGACTTGCGCCGAATCCTTACAGAGCCGAAGAACGCTATAACAAAGCAGTTCATCGCGTCTTTCAAGATGGACAACGTTGACCTGCAGTTTACGGACGATGCTATTGAAGCGATTGCAGACACAGCCATCAAACGCAAGACAGGCGCGCGCGGCTTGCGCTCCATTGTAGAGAAGCTTCTTATAGACACGATGTTCGACGCACCGTCGATTGACGGAAACAAGAAACTTGTCATAACTAAAGAAATTGTTGAGCAGAAAGCCGAAGCAATAATCGAAACAGACACGAAGCAGATTTCCGCTTAACGGTTATCCAGTTTCGTGCACGACCTTATTTGCATCGTGCAGAGGAATTCGCAATGAGCGGCGCAATGAAACCGCAACATGGGCGTTAAATATTGCGTTATGCGCGATGTGAAACTCCGAACAAAAAAAGACCGCAGACTAAAGTTTGCGGTCTCTTTTTTTGGCGTGCATTGCTAATGGCCCCGCTTCGAATATACTTGCCGAATAACTTCCACCGTGCGGGACGCTGTTTTTTCCCACGAAAAACGTTTCGTCCATTCGAACCCAGCTTTTATCAGTTTTTCGCGCAGCTTAGAATCTGTAACGATCGTACTTATCACCGCCGCCAATTCTTCAATATCATCTGGATTAAAATAGCACGCGCAATCCCCTGCAATCTCCGGCAGCGAACCAGCCTTTGCGCATGCCACCGGAATACCGGAAGCCATCGCTTCAATAACAGGAAGCCCTACTCCCTCCGTGACCGACGGAAAAATACATGCATCTGCGCAGGAATAAAGCTCCGGGAAATGTTCGTGCGGAAAATATCCTGTTATGAAAATGTCCGATGCGAACTCAGATGAAGCGGCAGCCTTTCGGACAGCATCCGAGTAGCGGCCCTCATCTCCTGCAAGCACAAGGCGGTGAGGAAGCGACGTTTTCTTTTTGAAAATCGTAAACGCTTTTATGAGCTCAACATGCTTCTTATCCGCGTTCTGAAGCCTGGACGCATATATTATAAACGGACGCTTTATAGAGAACGGCTTAACAAGAACAGTGTCTCCTTCAATCTCAGTGTGCGGATAAAACCGGCTGTGATCAATGCCGTGGTGTATAACCTCGATTTTTTCTGGATTAATGCCGAGCGAAATCAAATCCTTGCGGATAAATTGGCTTGAAGCAATTATTGCCGTAGTCTGCTTGAGCGCAGTGATATGGGCGAATTTCAAAAAAGGATTTCTATGCCCCCGGAACAGATCGGATAGAACATAATTTACCACAGCAATCCCAGGAACACGCTGAAAAAGCGGAATAACCTCGGAACCAGCCGGATAAAGGATAACGTCATAATGCTGCTTAAAAGCTAGAGTATCAATTTTTATCTGATGCCATGTCCGGTGACTTTTTTTCTGTCCTACATTCAGTCCATGAAACGTTACATTTCCACCGGCAGGAATAAATGAGAGCCTGTCAGATTCCTCTCCGAAAAGCTCAAAAGATATATCCTCGACATTCTGAAGCTCATTTATAAGAGATGTAAGATAAGAACCTATACCAGATTGCCCATGATTACATCCGAATGTATCTATACCCACTTTCATATTGCCTTATTATAGCATACTTCCCCCAAATATGCTACAATCGTTTATATGTCAGATTATTCATTCCCTGCGCAGTGGCAAGAAATCCTTGCAAAAAAACAAATTACAAACCCAACCGCAGTTCAGCAGAAAGTAATTCCTCTGCTCGCGGAGAAAAAGAATATCCTCTTTCAATCAGAGACAGGAACAGGAAAGACGCTTGCCTATCTTATTCCGCTTATAGATATGATCGACACTTCGACACCTCAAAAAGCACAGTCGGTTCAGCTTGTCATCGCCGCGCCTACGCACGAGCTTGCCTCGCAAATAAAGGCAGAGATACAGTCTGTTACGGACGTAAAAACAGTTCTGCTCATAGGCGGTGCGCCGCTCAAAAGACAGCAGGAGCTGCTAAAAGAAAAGCCTGTTATCGTCATCGGTACTCCGGCGCGGCTCACGGAGCTTATACTGCTCAAAAAGCTTAAAACTTCGGAAGTTAAGGCTCTTGTCTTTGACGAAGCGGACAGGCTTCTTTCTCGGGAGCTACGCGAGCATACGCTTAAACTGGCGCAGTGTCTCGGCGCGAGCGTGCAGATTGTCGCTTGCTCCGCGACTATAAAGCCGTTTATAGAAAAGCTTATTAGCGAAGCTTTGCCGGAGCTTCCGCATCTTGAGACTGTCGTGCTTCCGCCGGAAGATATTCTTCAGCGGAAAATATCGCACTGGGCGATTTTCGCCGAACAGCGCGACAAAATAGACACCGTGCGCAAATTCCTTGCGGCTACGAACCCGGCAAAAGCACTTGTTTTTACGTCGCGCCCCGACCAAGTTATGAACATATACGAAAAGCTTAAGTTCAAGAAAGTTGACTGCGAGGCGCTTCACGCAAAAGCAGGCAAACAGGAACGAAAGGCAGCGATTGACCGCTTCCGCTCCGGCAAATGCACAGTCCTTATTACGAGCGACCTTGCATCCCGCGGACTGGATTTTCCGGGCATCACGCACATCATTCAGACGGATATTCCTTCTGACGACGACTTTTTTATCCACCGGGCAGGGCGTACCGCTCGCGCCGGCGCGGAAGGCATTAACGTCATTATCGGCGACGAACGCGAAATGCGCATTCTTGCAAAAATGGAAAAGAAGCTTAAAATAACGGTGTACCCCAAAGTTCTTTACGGCGGGAAGGTCGTCTCGCCTGAAACTCCAGACACAGGCACGGCGGAAAACGGTTAGGGATTGTAGCACCTGCCGCAAGGCAGTTCCAACGTGGCTTTGCAACAGTCGGAATGGAGCGCGGTTAGCGCGCTATTCCGCAACAAACACGAAGTGCGCAGTTTCGAGCTAAGTGCGAAAAGCCCGCCCGAACCGCCATATAAAAATTCCCGAAACATGTTGTTTTTTGCCAAAATTAATACTATCTTTAATGTATTAATATCTTGGAGGTTTAAAATGGAACCGGACAACAATCAGCCACAGGAAAACAACAAGACGCGCAAGAAAAGACCAAATCTTACGCCAGCTGCTATTATCCTTATAATTGTCGCAGTTTTTGCAGTGGCCATCGTATCAACTAGTTTTTTCGTAGTCGATGAAACAGAGCAGGCTGTTATTACCCGCTTCGGAAAATATTATAAGACACTGGGCGCAGGTCTTCAGTTCAAGCTTCCGTTCGGAATAGACAAGAACTACAACGTTCCTGTAAAAGTTGTACAGACAGAGCAGTTCGGTTTCCGCACGCTCAAATCGGGTATTTCGAACCAGTATCAGAACGGCGTTACAAAAGAATCAACAATGCTCACGGGCGACCTGAACATTGTCGATGTAGAGTGGATTATCCAGTACAGGATTGTTGATCCTGCGGCGTGGCTTTTCAACGTTGAGGAGCGCACGCAAACTATCCGCGACATCTCGCAGTCGGTAATAAACACGCTCGTAGGCGACAGGGCAATACTCAGCGTAATGGGTTCCGCCCGTACCGAAATCGAGACGATCGCGCTCGACACAATGAACGAAAACTTCAAGACACTTGGGCTTGGCATAAACGTTATCGGTGTTAAGCTTCAGAACATCGTTCCACCGGAAGGCGTTCAGGACGCATTCGAGGATGTCAACAAGGCAAGCCAGGATATGGAGCGTTACATAAACGAAGGAAAAGAGGCGTACAACAAGGAGATTCCTCTTGCACAAGGACAGGCAGACCAGCAGATTCAGGTTGCTGAAGGTTACGCTGTTGAGCGCGTGAACAAAGCAAAAGGTGATGTCGCCAGGTTCAAGGCTGTTTACGAGGAGTACAGGAAAGCTCCTGCCATTACGAAAGAGCGTCTTTATCTAGAGGCGATGGAAGAAATCTTCAAGGCTAGCGAAGGTTCCACTGTCATCGACAAAAAGCTGGAAAACATGCTTCCTATTAAAAATCTCAACGGACAGGGAGGAACCAGATAATGAAAAAGTTCTGGATTACACTTATCGTCATCGCAGCAATCGTTGTTGTGTTCCTTATGATGGGACCGCTTTACATAATAAATGAAGGCTCACAGGCAGTCGTTACCCGCTTCGGCGAGATTGTTGACTCTCACACAGAAGCCGGTCTTTACATAAAAGTGCCGTTCATCGATATGGTGACGACATATCCTAAGCTGATTCTTTCCATGGACGGAGACGCACAGCGCATTCCGACAAAAGAGAACCAGTTTATCATCGTTGATACGACAAGCCGTTGGAGAATCAGCGATCCAGAGCAGTTCTACCAGTCTTTCAAGACGCTCGACAATGCGTACACACGGCTCAGTGACATCATTGACTCTGCGACACGTACGATTATCACGCAGAACAGGCTCAGCGAGGTTATCCGCACATCGAACATCATCAATACAGTTGAAGATAACGCAACGGAGCTTTCCGAGGATGCTGACACAGCAGCACAGATAGATTCACTCGTAAACGCGAAGACAACATCAGAGACAGTCACAAAAGGCCGCCGTCAGCTCAGTATCGAGATGGCGAACGAAGCACGCAAAATGATGCCTGAGTACGGTATTGAGCTTATCGATATTCTGCCTCGTCAGATAAAATACTCCGATGAAATGACATCGAGCGTTTATAACCGTATGATTAAAGAGCGTAACCAGGTTGCAGAAGCATACCGCTCCGTTGGTGAAGGACGCAAGGCTGACTGGATGGGAAAGCTCGAGAAAGACAAGCTCAGCATTGAGTCAGAAGCGTACAGAAAATCCGAGGAAATAAAAGGTAATGCCGATGCAGAGGCTACACGTATTTACGCAGAAGCTTATTCGCTAGACCCGGAATTCTATACATTCTGGAAGAGCCTTGAATCATACAAGACGACACTGCCGAAATTCGACGCCACATACAGTACCGGAATGGAATACTTCAAATATCTTTACTCACCGGATGGGAAAAATTAATGGCTGCGTACGCGGATGATCTTCTTTTCATAAATGATGATTCAATAGTGATTGATACCGGGCTTTCGACACGAGAAGCTGCACAGGCAAAACTGATGCAGTTTCTTACGGAGCCCGGCTACATAGCCGCCGTAACTGATCACGGGGCTGTTTCGTTCAAACCGTACACTTTCACTGAATCGTATGAGGATATTGCAAAAGGGCGCAAAAATAGCTCCGTTTTTATTACGGGCCCCGCCTATGACGGAATTCCGCTGATGGAACTGCTGAACGGCAATTCGGCGGTTAGTGCTGGCAGTTCCGCGCAAGCTCGCGACGGCGGCACTGCTGCTGATGGTGACACCGCGGCAGGTTCTGGCGATTCGACAACTTTTGATGCAGCGCAAGTTGAAAAAGCACGCCTTACCGTCGAGGAAATCTGCAAAATAATAGAAGCCTCGTTCGAACAGGAAATAAAGCTCCCGAACAACGGCCCACTGGGAACGATTGTCGGCGCGGACGGATCTATTCTGTTCCTGCCGCCGTCGATTTTCAGCCGCTCACTCGACTCTCGCGGAGATTCAGCTTACTCGCTATATGAAGGTTGCTGGAAGAACACCGCGCTTACAGAAAAAGACTGCCTGCGTTTTACGGCGGCAGCGTATGCATATATGGTTTACAGCGGAAGACCGCCTTTCACTCAGAAAGACAGCCAGCTCCGCGCCGCCGACTTCTATGACAAAAACTTTGCAAAACTTTCGTGGTTCTGTAAGGTAGAAGCGAGCGGAAACAGCGTCAATGGCGATACAAGCTCGAAACACGCCACCGACGCGAACAACGGTGCAGCCAATGAACGAAACGAATTCGCATCCGCCGGTCCTGCATCATCAAAAGATTTTGCTAAAATTTTCACAGATATAGAGCAGAATCTCAGCTGCTCTGCGCCAGAAATGGTGAAAAAGAGAAAACACGGCAAAACCGCAAAGAAAAAAACCACCATTTCATCCGTAGCGATTACCTCACTACCCGCTTTTGACAAGCGCATTATTTCCGATGTCACGGAAGTTCCCGCATATACGGCGCAGCAAAAGACACTCAAGAGAGTCCGCTTTTTACGCAAAAACGGAACTATACTGAATGTTTGCGTCGTGGCGTTCGTAGTGCTCTGCATCATCGTTGCACAGCGAATAAGCGAAATACGAAGCCGCCCTACAACAGTCGGAAAAGAGCCTGTTGAAGTAGTACAAATGTTCTATGATGGTTTTGACACACTGGATACAATACTGTTCGATGCAACACGGACGAACGGAGCTGGAAATGAAATCTCGAACATGATTGCTACCGTGTTCGTCTCCGCAAAAATGCGTGAGTCGTACGAAGGAAAGCAGACATACACGCCGTCGCAATGGCTCAACCTGAAAAACCCTGACAAACTCGATCTATACGGGCTTTCTAGACTTGAAATTGAAGAAGAAAAAGAAAAAGCAGAGGACGAAGTGCGTTATTTTTTGGCGCATTATTACGTGCTTCACACCGAAAGCAACGAGATGCTTGTTTCAGAAGTCAACGACGAACTTATGCTGACTTACAAAAAAGACCGCTGGCTTATTTCGTTCTTTATTTCAGAAGATCACGAGATTCCAGTGGATCCGGACGCTTTTTTCACGGATTTAAGGTCTGTTGCGCCAGAGAACATGCCGTACAAAGCCATAGACGTAATCGATACACTTTCCGGCAAGTACAAATGGCTGCCGACAATCGATGAAGTAAACAAAGGCTACGAGCAGCTTTTTGCCACGACATACTTAACTGCCGGCAATTAGACCGATTCCTCAAATTTCAAAAAAATCCCTGATTACCTAACTACGATTATTTCATTCATCGGTTGGTTTTCAGGGATTTCTTTTTTAAACAAAAATCTTGAAAATAGTTTATTCGTATAGAATTACGTCACCAGATACAATCAGATGTGCCGGAGAAAAAATATCTATAGTAAAGTAAGCTGCCAGCATATCAATGATTTTCGCATTGTATTCGATATTAACATTGATCGCGCCGTTTCCGCCTTTTGCACTTATTTCGCTCCATACAACGTCCTGAATTACCTGATCCATCGCATCCGCAGAGATATTAAGCAAGTTTGCACCACCTGGCGCTCCCAAAAATTCAGGTACCATAATCTCTCGCTCAAAATGACCGAGCATTTTCATGGAAACCGTGTCGTTTTTCAACACAGCCAAATCAGTAGCCTTGAATGTCGTACATGACGTAAGAATCAATGCAAAAATAATCAGTACAAAGAATAAACCCTTATTTCTGTTTTTCATAAAAGTCTCCTGTTTTTTATACGCGCTTTTGACATGTTCGGAACGCAGAAGTTGACGAACATATCCATTTCACCCGTTTCCTCGCAGATATGCTAATGGATTTTGCTTTTATTTGTCAATGTAAAAAATCGGGGACTACACAATGCGATCAGCGCGAGGGGGTGTAGGGGTGAGCGAAAGCGAAAACACGCGGCAGCGTGTTCGGAGGCGAAAGCCGTAGCCCCGCAACACCCGGTTCTGACAGAACGACGCAACGCGGCGGGCGGTCAGAACGCGCCCTCACCAAATGGGACACAAACTCCCTCATTGAACTATTTACACTGCAACAGAAATACCGCAGACAATTTCTTTCACTTGATCAAGCGTCATTCCGAGTGACTTCGCGATAAGCTCTATAGATACACCGTTTGCATAAAAACTCCGTGCATCTTCCACGGCTTTCTGCTCTCTACCCTCCACAATACCATCGTTACGCCAAGTGCGAATGCTGTCTTCCATATCAAATTCGGTAAGACTCATTGCCATCACCTCCGCTCTCTGTTCCCTGAAATAGCCATCGAGCAACTCCTCTTCAACCGCCCACTCGACAGCTTCCTCCACGGCATCTTTGTTTTCCATGCCACTTTGCACGTTGTCGGCAACCCGACCTACATACTGTACATAATGATACAACGGTTTGCATTTTTTTTGAAGAGCCGTGTTGTGGTTCGGATTGATGTTTACGACTGTCGCAGTCCATTCGAAATCACCTGTCTTGTTCTCCCGAATGAACGCATCCGAAAGCCGGAGTTTGTATCTGTCAGGTCTTTCATTTGAGCCGTTGTAGAACACAACGAACTGCGGGGACGGAATCTTTATCAGTTGCGTACTCAGGATGTTCAGGTGTTCTTTTGTCAGATGTTTCTGGTAAAGCTTCGCGAAGTACATGAGTCCGCGTAAAGGCATGTTCGGGTTAGGCGTGCTTTGCTGCTCATAGAGCGTCATCTGGCTGTCCACTAAGAATGACACATCATTTTTCATTGTCATATAGATGATGTTCTCGATTGTGTTTAGTTCGAGCGCGTCCGGATCTGTGTAATTCGTTCCGTTTAGCGCGTTGTAAAGCTCAAGCCGCCAACGCTTGCTTTGTGACGTATTCCGCCCGAAAATCGCCTTAAACAGGCGGTCGCGGTATTCCCGCTGATGTTTTTTTGCCATTTTATACCTTATCCGTATAAATCTATCGCAAGGTATAATCACCTTACATGTTTGTTATACGAACGTGGCATATAAAAAAAGAAAGTTTTCGAGTGAAAAACAGTCAAAAAAATAACATCTTTTTATTGTGATCACTATATATAATTATAGCGGGCGGTCAGAACGCGCCCGCACCAATCGCGAACTTAATTATCTCTTCAGCGCGACAACATGCTTGAATTTTCCGCTTCGCTCATCGGCCTCGGGAAGTTTTTCTGACAAGCTGATTTCGCACTCAACACCGTTTTGCGAAAGATATTCCGCCAACGCGCGGCGGGCTTCTGAGAAAAGCTGCGTTTTGTCCGGCACGGTACCGATATCTTTTGAGGCACAAGCACCTGTCGCGGCAATCGGCACATTTGTGTCAGCCGACGCACCTGCCGCAACCGATGTTTCGCCATCAGCAGACGCGGAACTTGCATCCACCGCGACAGGAACGGTACCAGCATCTTTTGCGACAAGCCGTAGCTCCAGCGCATTCCCGCCCGTCTGAACAAGCTGAAAACGCTGTATTCCGTGAATCTCCTTAAGAATCGCATACAGCGAAAGCGGCGCGATTTTAACACCGTTCGCGAACGTCAGAATATCATCAGTTCTGCCCTCAATCGTAAGCCACGGACGGTCATTTCCGCAAGCGCAAGGCTCATTGTGCATCACGATTCTGTCTGTTATCTCAAACCGGATAATCGGGCAAACTTTGTTCGCAAGATTCGTAAGAAGCACCTTTGAAGACTGAGTTCCGAACGGCACAGGCTGATTATTCGCATCAACAGCTTCAAGAATCACCCAGTCATCGTTCACATGAAAA
>JAIKVO010000152.1 GCA_024685655.1 Treponemataceae bacterium | reverse complement strand
AATATATTTAACATCACCAACATGGGAACAAGAATTGGTACCCGAAAATCCGCCAATACCGCTTCTTGAAGAGTCGTATTCACCCCCGCACAAAGAGCCATTTCTAGAACCGTCCGGAGTGTCGTTATTTTGATTAAAATCGAAAGCAGAAAAAGAATTCACTCCACTCATCCTTTAGGAGTAACAAGAACAGCGTTGTCAATTTCTTCAACGTTTTTCAGAATCTCAAGCGTATATTCAATAATATCACGACTTTTGTTAAGTTCCTTTTGGAACTGAGCATTTTCCTTGCCTTTTATACGATTCAAATTCGTGAGAGTATCAAACTGCTCCTTATTCTGCGGATTCAATCTGAGAATACCGTCAAGAAGCCTGATAAGAAGCCTGCAATTCTGTCCGAATTTAGATGATAAAACCCCGACTTCAGTTTCCACAGACAGCATGAGAGCATCTATACGAGTCTGAGCCTGAATTGTCTGTATGCCGCTTGTTATATTTGCAATACCAACAGCCCATTCACCGTTTGGAGCAAGCTTAGCTCTCATGGAAGAAAGAGACAGCTCTTCTGCGGCGAATTCATTGCACACATCCGTGAACGCAATGCTGTTCTCCTTAAGCACAAAATCACCGTCAATAACAACAGTCCTGAAAGAGCTTACCATCTGCGGGTAAAGATGAGCGAAGAACATATTCAAAAATCCGAGCGTATACTCCTTTCCGCATGGTATTCCAGTCCATACATTTGTCCAAGGCCGATACGGGAAAAGCGGAATATCGGTAACATCGAAAAAAGTAATCATTTTTTGCTTCAAAAGCTCTTTTTTCCTGTCAATGAGCCAAGCATCCCATTGCCTGTCAAATATTTTTTTCCATTCGTTTTTAAATTTGACAAACCAGTTCTCTACACCAGCTGGTTTTTCAGCAGTCCAAGACGCAGAGTTGAATGAAATTGACGTAAGAGAAAGAAGCGGAACCGTCTGGATGAAGCTTTTTATCAAACCAAGCTGAACGCTACATTTATCTCTGAAAGAATCAATCGAAAGTTCCTGATTCTGTCCATTATCTGTCTCATTTTTCACAAGAAGATACAAAGAACCGATTACTTCCGGCGCCATAGGTGCAATAGCTCCAAAAACCTTTGAAAACTGAGCCAGCTCCGAAGACACCGCATCAAGGGGGCATGTATAGCCACTCTGAGAAAAAGATGTAAAATGCGCAAGAAGTTTTTCAAACGGAAGATTTATGAACTGCCTGAGCCATTCCAAATTCTTGACGGCAAAATAAAGCCTGTTCCGCTTTTCCTGCGGCATGGACTGAAGGCAGTCCTCAAGCTTCCGGAGCAGCGACAACCTCAGTTCGTTCGTTACCTCTCGCGTAAAAGGAACCGAATAAGGGCTCGCCTCCGCATCAATCGTCTCATATATATCAGGAATCAGGAAAGAACCTATCGTGACAAAACTCGCCCCAGGGTCATCCTCGTATGAAGAAATCGGTTGTTTAAAAAAATCAGCAGCAAGGCGCAGATTCCGAATATTCTCGTAGAAACCATTCATCAGCACGCTGTGGATAGGATCATAAAGCTCAGGATAATTCCGTCCTATATTCCTTGCTTTGCGATTTATCAACAGATCGTTATAAAGATTCTGTTTAGAAACTCCGGTGAACATTGATTTGATATAAATCCATATTCTAAGCAGAATAGATTCCGAATTGAATTTCACAGACAAATCGACAGTTGGCTCTTCATCCTGCGCAACAGGGCGCAAATCCATAGGATCGTCAGCAACTGAATCTGCTGAGCGAATCCGCTCCAGGAGAGAACGCCTTTCTTCACTATCTAAGCTTATTACAAGACTGTCAAATGAGCTTTGTGAATTCATTTCCGGTAATTCTACGCAAGTAATCTGATAACATCAATAGATTTTTACAAAACCCAAATGACTTTCGTAAAAATCTTTTAGACAGAATATCAGTATAAGAAAAATCTAAAAAGGATTTTTTTACTATATTGTTTCTTCGATTACAATTCGGTTTATTATACTTTGTTTCCATCAAATAGTAAAGGAGCCAATCAATATATAATTTAAAATTTCGAGCAAAGACTATTGACATTTTTTTAGAAAAAAAGTACTTTAACAACGCATTGCATTCCCCGATTGTGTAATGGTAGCACCTCAGATTCTGGTTCTGATCGTGGGGGTTCGAATCCTCCTTGGGGAAATCGCTGAACGCGAAGTTCAGCTTTTTTTTTGAAAACTGCAAAGTTTGGTCCGCCATGTTTGGCGGTGCTGGCTAAGCGAAAAGACCATTGGTTCCTTCGTCTATCGGCTAGGACGTGACCCTCTCAAGGTCGAAAGACGGGTTCGATTCCCGTAGGAACCGTAAACACAAAAGCTGCCCATATCGGACAGCTTTTTTTGTCTCTTTTTTTGTCTAACGATAAATGTAATATGGCGGTTCCCGTCGGTAGGTCAACGTCCTTGTTGCCCTACCTTACCGTGTCTTGCTCTCGCAAAACACGACAGTTTCCGTGCACATTCTGCGCACAGCGAATTCTCGTTGCCCTACCGTCGGGCGCGTCTTTCGCCGTTCCGCGCAATCGCGCTCCAGCCGCTTCCTTCGGTCGTTTGCAATCAAACTCCCTCAGTCCAGTGGCCGCCTACTCACAACTTCGCACTTCGTGCTTGTTGCGAATCCGGCGCGGCTACACCCGCTAACCGATTCTCATTCCGCACCACGCAAAAAAGCTTATGCGAACTTTCGCTACGTTCGCATAAGCTTTTGTATCAAAAACAACTTCTGTATTGGCACAAAGCAGGACAAGCCCTTTTCATGCCACAAAAATTCTATCGTTATTCGAATACTGCTATTCCGAATGCGCTTGTGTCGCGGTATCCTTCGTTCGTTGAGCAGCTCCAGTTACGGATTCCGGTGCGCTTGCCAGCCGCGTCCGCTTCGTTTATCTGTACGTCAAAGCCGATCATCGTGCCAGCAGCAGCAGAAATCTTGTCGAGCGGGCAAGCAACTTCCACAATGTAACCACCGGAGACTTTCTCAGCGTAAGACTTGAAAAGCGCTGTATTTCCGCCGTTGAACGATGCAACGTTGTTAAAGTTTACGCGGTACTGCGCATCATCATCCTCGTAGAATCCTGTCTTTCCGTTGTTCTGGTCTACAAAAACTTCAATAGAATCCTGCTCATACTCGTTCACGTTGTCGCAGTTAAGAACGTTATCCTTGACATCAACACGAACGTAGATGTATTTATCATCCCAAAGGGCCTTGAACGTTGAGCCTTTAAGAGCCGTTCCCATCGATTCAAGCTCAATCGCCACAGAAGAGGCGTTGTTCCAAGCCGCATCGTTCTTTCCAAGGACAGGAGTTCCCTTCTTAACAGAGATGCGCGGGAAAGCAGACATATCAACAGCAGCTTTTGGCGTAAGTGCCGGAACCTTTGAATCATCCACAAAAATCCAGTAACAAGGCTTTGCCTTAAGCTTGTGGTCAAAGAAAAGCGGATAGTTCGTTCTGCCAGCTACAGGGAAATCGTTGAGCCACGTATCTTTATCTGCAAGGCCCCACATCATAACCATATCAAGATTACCTGCTTTGTACTCTTTCTCGAAAATCTCGAAAAGTTCCTTGTAGCGGTATGCTTGCTCAATGATAATCTCGTCGTCGGCAGCTTTTTCTTTCTCGCCGTCGTTCGAGTACACGGTCATATCAAGCTCAGTAACCTGAACAAGAATTCCGAGCGAAGCAAAACGCTCAATGGCTTTCTGAATCTCGTTTAATGCCGGATATGTCATACCGATATGGCACTGAAGACCAACACCGTCAATCGGAACGCCTTCGTCAAGAAGCTTCTTAACAAGGTTGTACATACCGTTCTGCTTTGCACCGGAATACTCGATATTATAGTCGTTGATGAAAAGCTTAGCAGAAGGATCTGCTGCACGAGCCCAGCGGAAAGCATTGGCGATGTATTCATCAGAACCTGCAATCTGCAAATACTTGCTGTTGCGGAGCGTTCCGTTCTCTTCCAAGCACTCGTTGACGACATCCCAGCTGTTTACTTTGCCTTTGAACTTGCCAACAACAGTGTCGATATGCGTCTTCATGTTGTCGTAGAGCTCTTCTTTCGTCGCAACACCGCCCGCGCCTGTTCCTGTAAAGAACCAGCTTGGAACCTGTGAATGCCATACGAGCGTGTGACCGCGCATAAGCTTGCCCTCTTTCTGTGCCGCATCAACGACAACCTCGGCTGAACCAAAAGCGAAATTGCCTTTAGTAGGCTGAATCGATTCCTGCTTCATTACGTTTTCACAAACATATGCGTTAAAGTGCTTAAGAAGCGGCTTGTAGATGCTTGATTCACCGAACTGATCCGGACGAACTGCGGCACCAAGCGGGAATGAGAACTTCTCGAACAACGGTGCAAGATCTTCCGGGACTTCCGGCTCAAGAACAGCGTCAGAAGTGATTTTTATCTCATCGATGTAGAAATCGAAGAAATCTTCAGGTTTCGCCTGATCATCCGTCTTGTACGGAGTCTCGAAATAAAGCAGAACAGGGTAATCTGCGGCATTGTCCGGCACCTTGTAGTGGATCTCGGCTGTCTTCCACTCGCCTTTCGTAAGGCTTATCGACTTAAGGTTGACATATGCGTCACCGCCGCCCGGCTGAGCCTGCTGCGTACTTAAGACGACGGAGTTGGAATCCTTGCCGTCTGTGTACTTTACAGTAACAGTGATGTCGTATTCAGCACCCGGAACAAAAACATCGCCGAACGAACGGATTGCACCGTTCCATGTCGCCGTGCGGCCAGAAATCCAAAGCGCGCCGTCAACGTACTCAAATTTTTCGTTTCCACCGCGTGGCAGCCAGTCTGTTTGTGTTCCGTCGAACGTATTCTTATAAACAACGTTTGACACCTCTTCCGCAACTGGAGCGGCATTAGCCCCAGAATTTGCGCCTGTTGACGAACAAGCCGTAAACAGCAGTACGCAAGCAACAATCATGAAAAAAATGAATAAAGATTTTCTCATAGTCTCCTCTCTTTATTTTCCTCTCTGATAAACAATGATAAGGGCATTTCGCCGCGAACAAAATAAGGCAATTCACTTAATTTACGTTAATGTTAAATATAATATTCGGAAAAGTTGATTACACCCCAGCCAGACGCGAGCGAAATTGGGACTGCGGACAGTGTTGCGGAGTGCGAGCAATACCGGCGGTACGCCGGTGCGAGTCAAATACCTTGGACTCCGCACTCTCTGTCCGCCAGAACCAATGTAGCGGGAGTTCGGTGGAAAAAACGGAATTCTGCGGGTTGTGTTCAGAACAGCTTCTCTATCCTGCAAGATTTGTGATATATTCCTCTTATGAATAAAAATAAAAAAATTCTTGGATATTTTCTGGCAACACTTGCCGTCTTCTTCTGGGGAATCACTTTTATATGCACAAAATATTTGCTTAACAGCTTTTCTTCCCTAGAAATTCTTTTTTACAGGTTCCTTACGGCTTATGCATCCCTTTGGATTATGCGTCCCAAAAAACAAAAAATAGCCGGACGGGACAACATTTTTTTCGCACTCGCAGGGCTTACCGGTGTCGTGCTGTATCAGCTATCGGAGAATATCGCAATTCATTTTACGAACGCCTCGAATGTGAGCGTCATAGTGAGCATTTGTCCTCTTTTCACCGCAATTATAGCTCAGTTTTTTCTGAAAGAAAAACATCTTACACCGTGGTTTCTGACTGGTTTCGTAATTTCTATAATCGGAGTTGCGCTTGTCTGTTTCAATGGACAAACTGCGCTGGAACTTAACCCGAAAGGAGATTTACTCGCACTTTTCTCAGCAATTTGCTGGGGTTTCTACTCTCTATTCGTATCTATAATCAATAAAAAGAAATACGACCCTATTTGCGCAACTCGCCGAGTATTTTTTTTCGCGGTTCTTTTCATGATTCCATTATGTCTTGTCGGTGTGGGCATCAATAGCTTCACGAACACGGCTCAAAACGGATTTCTTGCCTCAATGTCAGTATCGCTTGACGTTGCAAAAAATGTGGCAAGATTCTCTAACCCACTTAATTGGGTGAATCTGCTTTTTTTGGGTGTCATTGCGAGCGGTTTTTGTTTTTCCGCATGGAACAAAGCTTGTGAGATTGTCGGAACAGTAAAAGTCAGCTGCGGATTATATCTTATCCCAGTCGTAACGATTATTTTCGCATTTTTTGCTCTCGAAGAAAAAATCACGCTTCTAGGCTGCATCGGTACTGTCGTTACGATTACCGGACTTTTCATCAGCGGAAAGAAAAGTCGCTCTCATTAGAGGATTTCAGAGCAAACTCAAAACATTATTATCCGGAACCACGCTAATCATCTAAGCTGTTGATTTTTAATGCAGTCAGCCATATACTTTCATCATGGATTTAGAATTGCTCAAATTTCGCGCGGAGATAATGCAAAAAATCCGCGCGTTTTTTATAGAAAAAGATTATCTGGAGCTTGATTCTCCGGCATTAAGTTCATCCCTCATCCCTGAAACCTGCCTTGAAGTCTTCAAAACAGAATACGTAGAGCCTTGGACGGGCGAAAAAAAAGACATGTATCTTGTTCCTTCGCCAGAAATTTATATGAAGCGGATTATCGCGCAGCATAAGGTTTCTGTATTCCAGCTTTCAAAATGTTACAGAAACGTTGAGTCTGCAGGCCGCATACACATCCCCGAATTCACGATGCTTGAATACTACACGATGAATGCGTCTTACAAAGATTCTATGGCAATAACTGAAGATCTGTTCAATTTGCTGTTGCCGCCGCTGCCATCAGATGGAAATACGGATCCGTGGCAGCATTTACGCCCCCCGTTCACCAGGCTCACAATGGACGATGCTTTCCAAAAGTATGCAGGCTTCCGTCTTTCACAGTCACAGACCCCTGCGGAACTCGCCGAACACGCGCGCAGGCTCGGTATTGCGGAACTGCCGGACAGTCCTTTCAATAAATGGCCATGGGATGATCTTTATGAGCTGATTCTTGTGCAGTGCGTGGATCCTGCGCTAGTAAACGTGCCAAAACCTGTGTTTCTAATGGACTATCCCGCAAAGGTTCCTTGTCTTGCAAAGGACGTTCCGCTGAAACACGACTGCGCGGCAAACGGCAGCGGCGGCAAAAACGCAAGTCGCTTTGTCGAAAAAGACACTCCGCTTTGGAAAGAACGCTGGGAATTATATGCAGTCGGAACAGAGCTAGCAAACTGTTATACCGAAGAAGATAACCCTGAAAATGTTCGCGAATACTTCAAACAAGAAGGCCGGCTTAAAAACGAGACTGCTCTTATTCCGCACGCAACGGACGATGAATATTGGAAGGTCTTCAAAGACTTTCCGCACTGTTCCGGGGTCGCAATGGGTGTAGACAGGCTTATAATGCTTCTTGCAGGCCGTAAATCAATTGAATCGGTGCTGCCCTTCCCATTCAGAACTCAGCCTGGCTGCTATTAACGCAAGGCAAACGCATTAAAGATACAATTAATCAACAAACCAGGTCGCGCTGCATGTCACAAAAAACGTGCAATACGTCTGGTCAAGGCACGTACGCCTACGGCTATCTTAAGGCCTTGACTCAGCCGTTTTGCCACTTGTTAAACAATTATCAAGTGGCAATATCGCACTACACGCTGAGCCGTAAGCCTGGGCGTTGCGGGTGCGGCGTTCACGCTACGAGCATAGCTCTCCGCGAGAATCCGTCGCTATGCTCCGGTTGCTATAGGAATGTTATCTAAATGCTCGCTCACGCGAGCTGGCAATCACTAACAACAGTCCACTGGACTGTTGTTTCCCGCGCATTGAAACGCTTCGCTGGCAACGCGCGGGAACGTTCCCTACCCGCAGGGTGGGTAGCCAGCAACGCGTTCGCAGCGAAGCTTCGAGCGGTGCGGGCGTAGGGCGGGGCTCCGCCCTTGCACCGTATCGCCTTTTTTTATATAATGAGGCAGTTTCACTATTTACCGGAGGTACCACCTATGATCAGAGGCGGCGAAATCAATAAAGGAACCGTTCTTCTCATAAAAAACGCACCGTATCTTGTTGTTGAGCGTGAATTCGTAAACCCAGGAAAAGGAACGGCGTTCGCACGCTGCAAAATGAAGAACCTTAAGGACGGCTCTGTCCTTACACAGACAATAAAGACACCAGATATGGTCGAAGATGCTACGGTCGAGACCGTTACATGCCAGTATCAGTATTCAGATGCGGACAATTATGTTTTCATGGACACAAACACGTTCGAGTCTGTGAACGTACCGCTCTCATTGAACGAAGACCTTAAGTATTACCTTAAGGAAGGCGATGAATATCCTATCGTTATTTGGGATGAAAACCCGATTGATGTTAAGATTCCGCAGAAGATGGTGTTCACTGTCGCAGAAAGCGAGAACTACGTACGCGGTGACACAGTTTCAGGCGCTACAAAGCCGATTGTTACAGAAACAGGACTTACAGTACGCGTTCCGCTTTTTATCAAGCAGGACGAAAAAATTCTCATCAACACAGAGACAAACGAGTATTTGGAGCGCGTGAACAGCTAAAAACTTTGAGAACTGTACGAAACTGCTGGAAAAGCTAGTTTGAGGACAGTTTAGCAGCACCGCTCATAAAACAAAAGGCTCCGGACATCATTTGAGGCATTTGTGCTTGCATTATGATGAAACGGAGCTTTTTTTTCGGTAAAAACTATGCGGGCCATTTTCGAAATTACACCTAGAATTGAAGTTTTTCGATGTTGGTAATCAAGAAATAGAAAAAAGTACCGAAAAAAAAATATAGATATCCTGAAACATTGTTTCAGAAATTGCACTTCTTGCACAATTCAAAAACGAAAGCAAAAAAAAGGGTAACTCCTAGAAGTTACCCCATGGGCGATACTGGAATCGAACCAGTGACCCCAAGCGTGTCATGCTTGTACTCTAACCAACTGAGCTAATCGCCCTTGCTGTGGCAATCTTAGCATATTAATCGTATTATAGTCAAGGAGACAAGTTCATGAATGTTTATCTTTACTCAGAGGATAGGATGCTTTTACTGGAACTCTCGGAAGCACTCCGTTGTATAGGTGAAACTCCGTTCGCTGTTCCAGATTTTGCAACTTTACAAGCATTTATAACGATTACTGATCCTGATATAGCATTTTTGGACGAAAAGCTTTTTCCTCAGAATAAAATACTTAACGTTCAGCAGCATATATTTGATGTATTTCTCGATTTTCCGGTAACATCGATGACAAATCCATTTTTTACGGCGTACAGGGGAAAAGTCTCCGAACATGATTTTACGAAACTCGCACAGCTTGTGTCTGAAATCTCGCGCAAGCATTGTGGAAAACAAGATTTAAGCCCAAAACTGTCAACACTTTTAAGTTTTTTGATTTTGCACAAGAACGAAAAAATCGAAACAGAGGCTATGATGTATCATCTTTGGAAAGACTGCAATAATGCGCACAAAAAGACTCTGCACACATATATTTACAAGCTTCGTGAACAACTGGCAAAAAACGGAAATAACTTTAAAATAGAAAAGGTCGCAAAAAGTACATACAGATTAAGAACTATAGAATCGTGACTTCAATTTCACTATAGCAAGAAAACAAACTGTTTAAAATACAAAAAGCACTAGATGAAAAAATTCATCCAATGCTTTTGTTGGTGTATTTACGGCGCAACTTGCACGAAACAGCGTGCTTCGCATTTTAGCAAAAGACTAGCGATACATGTTACGTACAAGACTTTGATTCAACCGTTTTGACGCTTGATATCGATTATCAAGCGTCAATAAGCTTCAAAAACTGATGCTTTCCGAAACAACTACTATTTGGTAGCGGCACCGATTCTTTCAAGAACCTTCTTACGATCAAGAGGCTTTACAATGTAGTTCTTAGCACCAAGAAGAAGAGACTTCTTTACAAGTTCCTCTTTACCAAGTGCACTTACCATAACTACCTTGGCATTCTTGTCAAATGCCATAATATGCTCAAGAGCCGTAATACCGTCCATCTTAGGCATTGTAATATCCATAGTAACAAGGTCTACATTCGGACAAAGCTCCTTGTACTTGTCAACGCCCTCTTTTCCGTCTTCAGCTGTTGCTACGATTTCATATCCTTCGCTGGAAAGAATCTGACTGAGCTGTTTCGCTACGAAAATAGAGTCATCAACTACAAGTACACGAATCTTTGTGCCATCGTCTTTTAAGCCTTCAGGAGGCCTTTCATTTATTGAAGGAAAATCCTGTTTTGATATCATATTCTCAACCTCCTTGGTTATTATATATGCTCACGTATTGCTACGTTTACTTCAACTTTACCCTGTTCCGTAATCATAGGAACAATAAGTGCCTCTACTTCATGATCGGAAATTTCCATCTTATCTCCAGTAAAAAGTGCAGGAGGAGTAAGGTCAAAGCGGAATCCCAAGTCATGGAGCTTAGTTACAGCTTGTGCCGTAATAAGATTAGCAAGCTCAGTAACTGTTGCCTTTGCAAGTGCATCAAACTCATTGAGTCTTTCACCATTCATCTTTGATGCAATATTCAAGGCTGTTTCCATAGTCATATCAAAAAGAACACGTCCTTCCACGTCACCAGCAAGACCTACAAGCGCCGCAACACCCATAACAGGCATTGAGGTTGATTTCAGATACAAATCTCCACGGCGAACTTCACCTCCAAGAACTTCCTGCAAAATATTGAAAGCAGTTTCAACGAAAGGATTAATGTACTCAACACGCATAATAAACTCCTTAAAGTCAAATTTCACACAAAGGTCACAGCCGTATTAACCTGACCCACCCAGCTATTTATTTGCTGAAAATTGTTACAGAACCAACCTTCTTCGCATGCCATTTTGCTGTGTCAGGCAAAGTTTCGTTAGCTCCTACAAAAATACAGCCATTACCCTTCAGTTTTTCAGAGAAATCGTTTATGAACGAAACCTGGAATTCCTCAGGAAGCAAGGAAATAATATCCCTTGCAAAAATTATATCTACCGGCTGCATAGAGTTATTATTCATACAGTCGTGATATTCAAACATTATGATATCTTTAATCTCCTGATTAAAGGTATATCCGCCGCCTGATGTCGTCGTAAGATACGGCTTGAGCCATGAAGCAGCATTTGCAGCTTCTGCAGGAACCGTAAGTAACGGAGCGTTAGAAACGTTCAGCAAATCAACATCATGTGCATAGATTCGGATTTTCGCATCTGGATAGCGTTTTTTCAGGACACAAGCAAGAGAATATGTCTCATAACCTTTTCCACATCCCGGATTCCATACAAAAATCTGCTTTGCCTTATTGTCCGGCAATATCTTAAGAATCTCAGCAGCATATTGCTCTGTCCAGAAAACACCGTTACAAGGTGAATAGAACGGGGCAAGGAACGCGTCTGCATCTTTTTCATCGACAAGCTGAATCTTGTTTTGTCCGCGCTCTTTTGTCCATTCTATAAGGCGAGAACGCACCCAAGCCTCGTTGACACCCGTAACAGAGAATTTCCTCAAAGATTTAAGGTTATCAACAAGGAACTTATATTCAGTCTCAAGCTTCGGATTAGAATCCGCTGCCGTTTCAGCGACGAGCTTCTTCGTGTCGGCCACAGCTTGCGCAGCTTGTCTGTTCAGCATGTCAATCTCGTTTTTGCCAGAATCACGTGCGCCAAAAATTCTGTCAATATCAAGAAGAATATAAAGATGACCATTACTCTCAACAACACCGGAGATATACTTTATGCTTATACCTCCAAAAAGAGGATGAGGTGGCTGGATAGAACTCTTCTGAATTCCGACAACCTTATCAATAGCATCTATAACTACACCGAAAATTTGCTCTCCAACACCAACGATGATAACATTCTCTATCTCATCACCTTTGCGCTCCGGTACTTTTATACCGAAGAAAAGGCGTAAATCGATAATTGGAATAATCTCACCGCGAAGATTATATACACCGAGAACAAAAGGAGATGTATTAGGAACATATGTGAAACGCCCGGCTTTCGCAATTTCTTTTACTTTCATAATGTCTATTGCATAGTCACGGCCGGCAAGAGAAAATGCTACCATCTTAAAATCGATGTTCGCAAGCTTCTCTTTGCGCTCCTCTGCTATTTCCTCGTTCACTGTCTGCATTCCAATGTCTTTTTCTGCTACGCTTTCCATATTGAACTCCTAGAGAACCTCAGCTTCCTGTTCGCTACGGGCATTTATTTCCTGTTTTACGCCCAGCTCAAGCAACTGGCTTACATCGATAATAAGAGAAACAGAACCGTCTCCAAGAATTGATGCACCAGCAATACCCGGCGAATTGGTGAACTGATCGCGCAACGGTTTAATTACGACATCTTCCTCACCAATCAGAGAGTCAACCATTACACCTATCTTCTTATCAACAGAACCAACGATTACAATAAAATTGTACTCTGATTCTTCAGTTTTCTTTATACCGAAGAGACGGCTCAAACGAAGAATACTTATAACTTCGTTACGCACGTTCATAACTTCGTAGTTGTCGATGCGGCTTATTTCCTTGGAGCTTACGCGGACACTCTCGATAACAGATGCAATCGGGATCGAGTAAACTTCGGAACCGACACGAACGAGCAAGCCCTGAATAATTGCCATTGTCAGCGGAATGTGGATACTGAACTTAGAACCTAATCCCGGCTGTGACGTTACGATAACAGAACCGTTGAGTTTCTCAATCTGGGTCTTAACTACATCAAGACCAACTCCGCGTCCAGAGACGTTCGTAATCTTGTCTGCAGTGGAGAATCCCGGAGAGAACATCAGCTGATAAGCCTCTTGATCCGTAAGAGCCTTGTCAGGATGGATAAGACCACGCTCAACAGCCTTCTTCTTTATCTTGGCAACATCAATACCTTTTCCGTCGTCAATAATATCGATAATGATAAGGTTACCTTCATTGCTTGCTTTAAGAAGAATTGTTCCTTCTTCCTGCTTACCTGCTTCCGCGCGGTCTTCAGGAGTCTCAATTCCATGATCAACCGAGTTACGTACGCAGTGCATGATAGGATCAAGCAAGTCTTCAATGATAGCCTTGTCAAGCTCTGTATCATCACCTTCTATCTGGAGGTTAATTTTCTTGTTAAGCTCACGGCTCAAATCGCGGACAACACGCGGGAAGCGGGAGAAAATCTGGCTTATCGGAACCATCCTGATTTTCATTACGCCTTCCTGAAGCTCACCAGCGATCCTTCCAAGATTCTGTGTAGAGGAGCGGAACTTTCCGACCATATTCTTGAAAGAAGCATCGAATGTATCGAATACACCGTAAAGGTCTCCGAAATCAGTATTCATGCTCGTCTTAATATCTTTAAGCGAAACACCTTCCTGACTTGACTCGATGTAGCGCGGAACCTGATCGAACAGCTTCTTAAGCCGCTCTCTGTATGTATTCTCAATAGCAAGGAGCTGTCCCTGCAACTCACCGACTTGCAGTGCAGTCTGGTTGAAAGCAGCCTTCGTGATAACAGTTTCACTGACGAGGTTAAGAAGATAGTCAATACGTCTTGAATCAACGCGAAGAACACTGCTCGATGAAGAATGCTTAGAAGCATCATTATGCTGAGCGGCTTTAGCAGCACCATCAGCAGGTGCTTTAGGAGCAGAACTGCTTGACGCGGCAGCAGGAGCTTCTTCTGCCGGAGCAGCTTTTGTTTCCTCAACAGGGGCTGCAGCAACCGGCTCAGCAACAGGTGCTGATTGCACAGGCGCAACAGGTGCAGCCGCTGCTGATGCAGATGATGCACCAGAACCAGCCGGAGCTGCTGCCGCGTAACCAGAATCGATGCACTGAGCATCAGTACTAAGAGTTACATCAGAAAGGAACGACGTCCTTTCCAATTCGTTCTGGTCACATTTTGCAGCGATATAGTAAACAACCACAGGCTGAAAAACATCTTCATAAAGAACATCAAAATCAGGAACCGTCTTTAAAACTGTTCCTTTATTCTTAAGGGCGGCAAAAACCTGGATACCACCAACACTATTCATCGGGTTGCTTTCATCAAAAGTGACGGTGACACTCCAAAGCTTCTCGCCAGACTGACAGGAGTCTTTAAGCTCAAGATACTCGTATTCAGAAAGAGCAGGCAAATTGGACGCAGCTGCCGGCGGAGCAATAGGAGCTTCCTGCTGTACAGGCTGAGGTGCCTGTCGTACGGTAGTAGGCGCAAATTGCTTAGGAGCAGACGACTTCGCTTTCTTTCCCTCTTTCGGAGGAATGAACGCTCTGAGCGTAGCCTTGACAGGCTCAACGTCATTCTCGTATACAGAGCCGCTCTGTCTTGCTTCAAGCATTGCTTTGATTATATCGATTGCAGACAACAATGCATCTACAACTGGTTCCGTAACAGAAATCGTTCCAGAACGCAATTCATCAAGGAGATCTTCCACTGCATGTGTGAAACCTGACAGCTCATTCATTTCAACTGTTGCTGAACCACCCTTAAGTGTATGGGCTGCTCTGAATATCTCATCTATTGCATCATGATTCGTTGGATCATTCTCAATGACAAGAATATTACTCTCAAGATTTTCAACCTGCTGTTCGGCTTCGCTGAAGAAGTCTTTCAGAAGTTCTTCGTTGTTCAAGTCAAGATAATCACTCATAGTTTCTATTTTATCCGTTAAACCCGATAAGTCAAGTACTCATTTAAGAAAATAGAGATTTTCAGAATTCCGTAAAATTTTCACTATTTGGGAAAAATCGACATGCTTATTTTTGCGTAACAATTCCGATTTTTCGATTTTTTTCTATATAATAGTGCAGAAAGTGATGATTTTATAGAAAAGAAGCGTTAGAATAAGAATATGATTTTGCAGGTTATGTCCTGGGGTTCAATTATTTCGCACAAACAGGCAAATTATATTCAGGACATATGTGCGATTCAAGAATATAGCCTTTGCTGCCGATAATGCAGTGGGAAAGTATTTTTGGAGTTTATAAAGAATGGCAAAAACACGATTTTTTTTGATTGTATCAATACTTATATTAATTCTCATTCCAGTGACGAATCTGTCAGCAGAATCCTCCCTCAGCTCTTTTGCTGGCGTAGACATTGATTTTGTCCCGGCAAAAAGCGGAACACCTAAATTGATGCTGAACGGAGTGTTCGCAACACAATACAATTTGAACAACAATCTTTTATTCAGAGGTTGTTTCGGAATCAAAACAGATGACATTATTGAGAACGGTTTCTTCCAGGATACACCCTCGTATTTCACGATAAATGAATTCTCCGCGGCGTATAAACTGCCCACAGGACTTATAACTCAGCAGATTGCCATTTTTATGGGAAAATATGAATCTCTTGGTTCCGATGAGTTCATGCAGAAAAACTTCAGCTCCATCAACTATGCCTCACTTCTTTTTTCTAAAAAGCTCTCGCTTTTCTCAGAAGGAATAATCAACTATTCCGGAGTCGGATTATCATATTCCATGAGATTCTCTACTCCTCAGGCTCTGGGTTTTTATTTCTATTACGACAAAAAATACCAATACAATTTCCTCAATTTCGATCTCAGGTTCTCTTCTGCTTTCGACACAGTTCTGTTTGATATAGGCGCAGGTATTGCGCTTCCGCTAGAAACGACAGACTCGAACGATTCTGAGGTATTTCTTCTGATTAGGCGTTGTGACATTCACGCAGGATTTTCGCTATTGCTCGGAAACAACCCTGTGACGAATCTGTTTATTCAGGCAGGTTTGCAGCGAATCCAGATAAAACCGATGCCGGACACAACAAACATATCTCTTAAAGATGTATTCTTGTTTGTGGAACCACGTTTCACCGGAAACTACCTGCGCTGTAATGTCGCTTTCTTCTGTATACCAGAGGCACAAGTGGCAGACCTTCCATTTATACCACAACCGATAGGATGCGACATACATCTTGCATCTCCAGATTTCATGATGTTCCGCTCCCAAACTACAGTAGGCTTGCACGCAGCGGTTGCATGTGGTCTTTCAGAAGAATACAAAATCAAGGATTTTGATATTCAAATCACTCCTTACATAGATTATTCTCTTTTGGGCGGATCATTCAATCTTGTTTTTATGTTCCACCCAATTCAGTACAAGGATATGGGTAAATTCTTCAATTTCTCATTGAGCTACAAGGCCGAGTTATAAATGAAAAAAAGACTTGTTTTTATTATTTTATTGATTTTTCTCTGCCCCTTTCTGTTTTGCGAGGCCTCTTTTTTTCTGGGTGGAGTATATGACAGTTTTCAAGGGAAAAACTGGGGATTTGAGGGTTCCATAGATGCTGATTTCATGAGAAACGCCTCTCTTTCTGCAAAAGTAGATTATCGGTATAACAACAATTATTCCATGAATTTTACAGCATCATACACTCCGTCGATTTTTCTTATTGGCGGTGGTCTTGATTTCAAAATAAACAAGAGCGGAGTATTTCCTGGAATCAAAGCTGATGTAGGTTTTCATATCGGAACAATGCTTCTGTTCACTGTATACGGAACTTTGGGAATTAACGCATCTAATATAAAAGCTCCAACAATGTTCGAACTAGGTGCAGATATTAGATTTATTTCAAAATATTTAGCGTTTCAACTTAACGGATTCTACACTCAGGAAAGCGGCTCTTCGTTCCTTACAAGGGATTTATTCGGACAAACCTCCATGACAATTTATAAGGAAGGATTCTTATATTCACTTAAATTAGGAGCTATTGGAGAATATACCCAGGACACTCGCTTGCCCACAAATCAAAAGAATCTTTCTTTTAAAGGAGTTGTAGGCGTGGGGAAGAACAAAGATTCTGGCACATTCGCGCTTCAATTCATATTCAACGTAGTAACAATCATCGGACCGAAGACAGGGGGATTCGCCATATCCATAGGAAAATTCCCCAAAAAGTTCTCCAGCATATATTAGTTCCAGTTGCCGCGCAAAAAGCGAAGTTCGCGCTTAGATATGCTACTAATACTCTGCTTTCTCAAAGTACGTAGCCAACAAGGTCCCGTCGTTCGGGCACGAACTGTGCCCGAACTATCGGATTTTGTGCCCAAAATCCGCAAAGTATATGTCTGGTTTTGCCTGCAAAACCAGAAAAGTTCGGACAACCTTGTTGTCCGAACGACAGGAACTGGCTGAGCTTGTAGGGATGTTGGCGAGAGCAGTTTGAGAAAAGGTTATTTACAACAATATAAGTAGTGCGAACTACGCGTTTTCGTCTTTTGCGCGGATTGCCTTTCGCATGATTTTCCCGCTAGAAGTCTTAGGCAGCGCTTCCACAAACTCCACGATGCGCGGATACTTGTATGGCGCCGTCGTCTCTTTCACGAACTTCTGTATCTCTTTTACGAGCTCCGCGCTGCCCGGTCTGTATGACGGCGCAAGAACGATAGTCGCCTTTACGACCTGACCGCGCACCGGGTCTGGCGCGCCTGTAACAGCGCATTCCAAAACGGCAGGATGCTTCATAAGAACGCTTTCAACTTCAAAAGTTCCGATTCTGTAGCCAGAGCATTTTATAACGTCATCGCAGCGGCCTACGAACCAGTAATATCCGTCATCGTCGCGCCAGGCCTGATCACCCGTGTAGTAATAACCGTCGTGGAACGCCGCCGCCGTCTTCTCCGGCTCACCGTAGTATTCGCAAACAAGCCCTGGAAAACGCCCTTCTGTTTCGGGGAACCGCTCCTTGTCGAGCTTAAAACAAAGCTGACCGACAACGGCAACACCGACTTCTTCGTTGTTGTCATCGAGCAAGCACACGTTGTAATACGGACAAGGTTTTCCAATTGAGCCTGGTTTTATCGGCTCGCCGCCAAAATTAAACAGCGAAACAGTAGTCTCTGACTGTCCGAAACCTTCTGTAATTTCAAGACCTGTAATGCGCTTCCACTGGTTAAAAACTTCCTCGGAAAGCGGTTCCCCAGCAGTCGAGCAGTGCGTAAGCGAAGACAAGTCTATGCCAGAAAGGTCTTCTTTTATAAGGAAGCGGTATATCGTCGGAGGCGCGCAGAACGTCGTCACCTTATGCTTCTGAACCTGATGCAGCAAGTCTATCGGCTGGAAACGCGAGTGGTAATCGTACACGAAAAGAGCCGTCTCGCATATCCACTGACCGTAAAGACGGCCCCAAGATGTTTTTGCCCAGCCTGAATCTGCCACGGTAAGATGAAGCCCGCCGTTCTGGACGTGCTGCCAGTATTTCGCCGTCGTTATGTGACCAAGCGGATACAAAAAGTTATGAATCGCAAGTTTCGGATGGCTTGTCGTACCGGACGTGAAGTATCCGAGCATATAGTCGTCGTTGTGAGAAACAGCGTCCCTGTCAAGCTTCGGGAACGCCGGTGCATTCTTGCAACCTTCTGTAAAATCTACCCATCCTTCGGGCGGATTCTCCACAGGGCGGTCAACACCAAACGCATTTACAAAAGCGCAAACCTTAAGGCTCGGAGACTCTTTCCATGCCTCGTTAATATGCTCAACAACATCGGGCACGTTGACCGCGACAATCATCTTCATTTTTACAGCATTGTTGCGGTAAACAAGATCCTCTTTTGTAAGCATGTGCGTAGCCGGAATCGCAACCGCACCAATTTTGTGGAGCGCAATCATCGAAATCCAGAACTCATACCGCCGTTGCAAAATCAGCATGACAAAATCACCGTGACCAATGCCCTGCTGCATAAAAAAAGACGCGGCTTTGTCCGAAAGCTCCTTCATCTTGCCGAAAGAAATCTCGTAGTAATCGCCCTCGTCATTCGTCCAGACGAGTGCTTTTTTATCAGGAGTCTTAGCGGCTATCGCATCAATAACATCGTAGCCAAAATTGAAATTCTCCGGGATTTTTATCTTGTAATTCTTGTAAAAATCTTTGTAATTCGCGAACTCCGTCCGCTCTAAAAACTGTTCTTCCATGTATGAAAACGCCTCGCGGCTGCTCCTTTTCTAAATCGCCCGGAAACCCTAAAAAGTCTCCGAGCTTGTCTAGTTCTGTATAATCGTGATAAAACGGCACCGCTTGTCGCCGACATTCTGCTGACCGTGCGGCTTTGACGAATCGAAGTAAAGCGAATCGCCCTCGTTCAAGATAATCTCGTTCTCCCCAATAACAACGCGCACCGTGCCTTCGACGCAGTAATTGAACTCCTGTCCAGGATGCGTTACCGGATGAATCTCTTTTATGTCACCGGGATTTATCGTTACAAGGAAAGGATCAGATTTTCTGTCCGCGAACCCGAATGCCAATGACTCAAAATGATAATCCGCAAGACGGTTCACGGATACACCTTTTCCTTTAGGTGTATAGAAATACGAAACTTTATGCGTCTCCATTCCCGTAAGGAGCGAGTTTATGTCCACATTGAATTTCTTTCCCATACTGAACATAACTCCAAGAGGGATATCGACTTCGCCAGACTCGTACTTCCTGTATGTCTCAACCGGAACCTCGCAAATCTCAGCGGCCTCCTCTTCGGTGACATCGAACACGTCACGCAAACCACGAAGTCTGTCCGCAACAGCTTTTATCTGTGAATCCATATATACCTCCTATTTTTTTGACCAGGCAGGGGAAGGCAAACCCCTTGCACGGTTTTTCCCTCCCCTGCACCCCTTCCTTTTCCTGGCAAAATCAATACCGTTATTCGGATAACATTGTTTATTTTGTAAAAACAACTGCGTAGCCGAATTTTTGAAACGAAAAACTTCTAACAAGCAAAGCTTGGAGGCGTTTTTCAGAGCAAAAATTCGGTGAGAGCAGTTGTGTTATAAAAACTTAATAAAAAACACAACTACTGTCTAACAACAATTCCGAATATATTAATTATATGATTTTGCAAGCAATAAAACAACAGTCTTATTTTCGTTCGCGGATTTCACGACGTTTTATCTTGCCGCTTATCGTTTTCGGCAGCTCCTCAACAAACTCCACAATGCGCGGATACTTGTACGGCGCCGTCGTTTCCTTCACGAACTTCTGAATCTCTTTTATAAGGTCCGCACTTCCCGGCTTATAAGACGCGGCAAGCACAATCGTCGCCTTTACAACCTGACCGCGCACTGGATCCGGAGCTGCCGTAACGGCGCACTCCACTACAGCCGGATGCTGCATAAGAACGCTTTCAACCTCGAACGTACCGATTCTGTATCCTGAACACTTTATAACATCATCGCTGCGTCCTGTAAACCACAAGAAACCGTCCTCGTCGCGCCAAGCCGTATCGCCTGTAAAATAATAGCCGTCGCGCATAACTTCGGCTGTTTTCTCCGCATCACGGTAATACTCGCGGAAAAGCCCAGGGAAACGTCCGCCCGAAATCGGGAAAGCTATCTCGCCTACCTCACCATCCTCGCATTCCTCGTTGTTCTCGTCAAGAAGAACGACGTTATAATATGGCGCAGGCTTTCCGATTGAACCGGGTTTTACAGCCTCGTTCCCGAAATTCAGAATAGAAAGAGTTGTCTCCGTCTGGCCAAAGCCCTCGCGAAGCTCAAGTCCTGTGAGCTTCTTCCACTTATTGAAAACTTCCTCGGAAAGCGGCTCGCCCGCCGTGGAACAATGCTCCAGCGAAGAAAGATCGAACACGGAAAGGTCTTCCTGAATAAGAAAGCGGTAAATTGTCGGCGGCGCGCAAAAAGATGTTATGTGATGCTTCTCAATCTGCTTTATAAGGTCGAGCGGCTTGAAGCGCGCATGATAGTCGTACACGAACACCGCGCACTCGCAGATAAACTGACCGTACAGCTTGCCCCACACGGCTTTTCCCCAGCCGGTGTCCGCAACTGTAAGATGAAGCCCGCCTTTCTTTACCTGCTGCCAGTACTTTGCAGTTACGATATGACCAAGCGGATATGTAAAATCATGCGCCACAAGCTTAGGGTGGCTTGTTGTGCCGCTCGTAAAATACGCAAGCATTATGTCATCGTTCGTGTTTATGGCGCGGCGGGCTTCCCCAATCGGCGTTTCAAAAGCAGGGGCGGCGGCAACACCGGTCGTAAAATCTGCCCAGCCTTCCGGCATCGGGCGAGACTCGTGAAAAGTGCCGTCCGGGCTTGTGTATTCGTTTCCGTTTGGAACATCAACACCATGCGGATTTACAGCCACACGAATTTTCAAGCTTGGCGACTCCGGGAGCGAAGAATCAACGTGAGCAAGAATATCTCCGTCATGAACAGCGATAACAGCCTTTATTGAAGCCGCATTGTTTCTGTAGACAATATCCTCTTTTGTGAGCATATGGGTCGCCGGAATTACGGTCGCGCCAAGCTTGTGAAGCGCGAGTATCGAAAGCCAGAACTCGTAGCGCCGCTGCAAAATCAGCATGACCATATCGCCCTTGCCAATGCCCTGGCTCTTAAAAAATGAAGCCGTTGCGTCAGTGCGTTTCTTAAGGTCGGCGTATGTAAACTCGATGTAAATACCCTCGTCGTTTGTCCATACAAGAGCACGCTTGTCCGGCGTTTTCGCGGCCAGAACATCCATTACATCGTATGCAAAATTGAAATTCTCCGGGATATTGATTTTATAATTTTTAAAGAAATCCTCGTAATCCTTAAAATCTGTGCGTGGTAAAAATACTTCTTCCATAATGAAATCCTTGCAATAAGTTTTTTGGCCAACCGCAAAAAAGCGAAAACGCAAAAGCGCGAAAAAAACGCGACCAGCCGAGTTTGTACCGTAACCCTTACGGCGGGGCGAATGCGCCGGATACCGTACCCAGAAAGTGC
>JAIKVO010000147.1 GCA_024685655.1 Treponemataceae bacterium | reverse complement strand
GGCATGTTGCTCATATCCGGCGGTGACGGGAACCCGCCAGCCCCAGAACTTCCAGACGGAGTTCCAGAAGAACCGCCTTTACCTCCGCCCATCTCCATGCTGTCTGGCTTATAAAGCTCGCCATCCTGCGTACCGAAGTTCCGCAGCAAAAAACTCTGCTCAACACCTTCGAGCGCAAGGTAAACACCCCAATATTCACCGTTTACAGAAATCTTTGCATAATTGTAAAGCGAAGAATCTGCGCCAATATACTGAAACATGTCATAAATCAAAGCTTCTTTCATGTTTGTGGCATCAGCATAGTTGTTGTTAAGAATCAGCTTATCAAGTCTGTAGCATGTCTGCCCTTCCACGTAATGGTCAAACTCCAGTTTAAAACTGTACCGTTTTGTATCAGGATCCATTGCGATAGATGAAAGACTCGTGTTTCCCTTAGGACGAATCGCTACGTTCTTTATCTTTTTGCCGTTAATAACAACATCGCAAGCATAATATTCCTCGGAAAGCGCGTTCGAGAGCATTTTTTCCCACTCATCGCTGTCCATCTGAATGTCTATACTGATTATCTCGTCAGTATCAAACAGTTTAGACTCGTATTCCATAGTGACACCGGTTCCGCCGAGAAGCTCCGTAAGTTTGTCGGAGAACCCAATCGCAAGGAAACACAGTACAACCGCCACGGCCATGAGCGCAATTATGATTTTTGATGTATGTTTGTTTCCAACCATAAACAATCCCTTAAAAGTCCGCATTAGCAATACGCCAATAATGACGCACACCAATATTAGCGATGCGCCAAGGATGGCGCAAAAAAGTGAACCACAGATTTTGCCTTCGGCAAAATCTGTTAATAACAAAAATACATGGATGTATTTTTGTTATTAGGACATATACTCGCCGTTGAACGTCACAAGAGTTGCACCGGAAACACCACCAACCTCATTCACGCGGTTTACGAAACTTGTCGCATCATCTTTTACGCGGATTTCTGCAGTCAGCTCAATACCAGAAGCATTCACAGTCTTTGACTTAACGATATATTTGGCTACTGACTTTCCGATAACGCCAAGAGCCTCTTTTTCAGCATTTTCATCAGCGCAGTTCACAATAAAAATGTACGGAGTACTGCTGAATTTACATCTTGCGAACACAACAAGAATAATACCGATAATCACAGAACCGATTACTGCAAGCGGAATCATACCGGCACCGATAACGATACCAACCGCAATTGCCCAGAAAAGGAACACAATTTCCATAGGCTCTTTTATTGCCGCACGGAAACGCACGATAGAAAGCGCACCGACCATACCGAGTGACAGCACGACGTTTGACGTAACAGCCATGATGACGAGCGTCGTCACAAGCGAAAGTCCTACGAGCGACATGCCGAAACCTGTTGAGTACATGATGCCGCTGAATGTTTTCTTATATATCAAGAAAATGAAAAGCCCAATAACAAGGGCAAAACACAAACCGATCAGCGTATCAACCGCTGAAAACTCTGTAACGCTTTCCAGAAAGCTGGATTTGAAAATATCACTGAATGTCATAAAAAATTACTCCTTAAAATATTATCCGAATCGACGACATGCGCCGTATTTAGAGAACGCCTGCTGCCTTATGCTAGGAACCTGAACCAAGTCCTGAATAATTTCCGGCAAAAAGGCGTCATACTTCACTTCCAGAATCATGTCCTGCGGCGTGTCCGTCGCGCTTATATCAGACACCGTTTTCGTCAGAAAATCCTGATTATAAAGGCTTGTCCGAATTGCCGAATCGAACGTGACGCGGACGTTTCCAGCCTTGTAAATGTAAGGCTCACGAACATACGACACAAGCACGCGCGGACGCAGACGCTGATATCGCATTTTTGCGTACAATTCTCGGACAAGCTCCTGCGGATGGGTTTTCATCCAATCAAGATTCCCGTCCAGAATATCCCTGCACTCTTTTTCCGTTATTCTCGCATCGTATTTAAGGCAAAGATTGTTAATCTTCATCTTCTTTTCAAGCATAATGAACGAAAAATCGTCGTTGTAGTACCTGATGCGGAATTTCTCGCGTTTTGCGATGCCGTCAACCTTTTCACGAAGAGCCTTGTCATCGCCGTTGTCGAAATAAATGCTCCGAATCTGATACAATCCGTCAGCCGATGTGTGCGGATCGACTGACATTATTTTACGAAGCCGCCCGCGCATGGCGAGATATTCTGCATAAGGAACAGCATATTTCAGTTCATGCCGGTAGTGCTTCTCTTGAACCATCTCGTAACCCCCAAGTAGTTGTATTTTTCAGCTGATAGTCACATATTAGAAGCGCAACCTTAAATGAATCTTTAACAAAACTTTTTTTTCGTAAAATCGCCCATGACCGCGACAAAAGCAGGCTTGTTATCGTTAATCAACATCCGGCGCATTAAAAACGATTCGTGTCCGTAACAAAAAAAATGCTGACTAACACGCGCGGTGAAAGCCAGCATCTTAATTTGAAAGTTTGATTTTAACCAGGCGAAACTCGTGTTCCGCCTAGTTTGATACCATATTTATAATTAGAATTCCAAGTCTGGGAAATAAACGTTTACAAACTCTACAGCGTTTACGAAATCTTCCCCATACCATTCCATAAGTTCATCGAGAGAGTCAAATCCGCTATCGCCTGTTACGAAATCATATACTTCTTTAAGGTAAAATGAAATCTCCCAAGAAGCGCTGCGCATTTCGAAAGCCCAGTTAGGAAGGCAGTTGTAAATTACCATAAGAGGATCATCGTTTGCTACGTCATTATACCATGCATTTTTTGCCTGTTTCCACAAAGCACCTACAGCAGCGGCATCTTCATCATTAAGACAAGCTGTACTGTAATCATAGCTTGACCAGATTTTGTAGAAAGCATTTGTAAACTCGTCAGCAGCTTCTGCAGCAAGTCCTACACCGCTGTTTGATAACGCGGCGGCAACACCGAACATAGCTTCGTAACCGTCATACACGCCTACCGGAAGGAAAAACTCTGTATCATCGGAAATTTCCATATCATCAAGAGCTTCCGGTACTACATAGCAAGGAACCCCATTAACAGTAACCGTGTCAAAATACTCAGAACCTTCAGCAGCAAGGTTTGCTCCGAAAGCTGCAAACAAAAGCACAAAAGCAATCATTGCAAGACTAAATCTTCCAAAATGTCTCATAAAATAACTCCTATCAGTATATGATGTAAAAATATGTTGTTATACGACAAACAAAAAGCATACTAATACCAAGAGAAACAAGTGTCAATATGTAACGGTGAAAAAAATAGGGGAGATTTTCTCTCCCCCTATATCATTAGATTACTAATCCTTTATCTTGAAGACGCTGACTTTCTCGGAAAGAAGGTCGATATTTGCCTTGTTGTCCGCAGAATCGTCGGATACTGTGGAAACAGCCTTAGAAATAAGGTCCGTGCTTGCCGCTATCTCGAACATCGCGTTATTTATTTCCGAAGTTACGCCGGAAAGAACGGTCATTTCCTTGCCGATTTGGTTGCTGCCCTCAAGAATCTCCATAGAACCGTCTCTTACAGAACGAGTCGAATCCTGAATCTCATTTATAGCCTGAAGAACCTGCGTACTACCAGCAGACTGCTCTTCCATGCTGTTCTTTATGACGAGATCCTGATTCTTTACAGTATTTGTAAGCTCAAAAATAACCTCGAACTGTTTCTGCACATCGCGCGAGTTCTTGGAAACTTTCTCAATATCTGTCTGGAGCTGCTTAAGCTGACCGGTTATAGACTTACCTTGAGAATTCGACTGCTCTGCGAGCTTACGGATTTCGTCAGCAACAACGGCGAATCCTTTTCCAGCCTCACCAGCATGAGCCGCCTCAATAGCCGCGTTCATAGCAAGAAGGTTCGTCTGGCTCGCTATGCTCTGAATTATATTGGAAGCCTCGAAAAGTCCCGTAGACTGCTCCATGATCACATCAGAAAGCTCAACAGACTCATTGATTTTTCCACGGCCAAGCTCAGATTCACTTCCAAGCATTTTCACTGAATCCGAGTTCTTTTCAAGGATATCTGTCACAGAACGGATATTTGAAACCATCTGCTCTACAGCTGCGGACGAATCAGCCACACTCTTTGCCTGGTTCGTGATTGTATCAGCCAGATTCTTCACCCTCGTAATCATGCTCTCGACGGTAGACTGAGACTCCTCAACTCCTGCAGAAAGATTGACGACATGATCCTTAACCGTGTTTATGCCTTCCATTACGTGCATAATCGCAGCAGATGATTCCGCCATATTCTGAACAGAAGAATCCGCTGATTTACTGGAAGCATCCACAGACTCAAGGATTGCTTTTATAAGATCGCCAGTAACTGCATAGAATGAATTAAGCTCACCGATAAGAAGACCGAATTCATCACGGCTTCGAACACGCAGTTTTTCCTGCGAATAATCACCGCTCGCAACAGTAGCTGTGAACTGAGAAATCTCGTTGATTCTGTGAGTAGTTCCGCTCATCTGCCTGAAAACATCCATTATCATGAAAAGCATACCGACAATACCGGCAGGAAGAATAGCCGTTGTCAGAAGCGTTGTTTTGGAAACATGAGCCAAACCGATAACATCATACGGACTGAGCATTACAAGAATAAGCCCGGTACAGCCGAAAAACGCAACAAGAACGCTTCTAAGCCTAAGATCCATCGATTTGTCGGCTTTTGTAAACGGAAGACCATACAGGCATTTTTCAAAAGTCTGCATATAGCAAATATAGAAGAAAAGCGCGAAAAGGAATGTCCAGCCTGCCATAGAGAAATAAACCGGAATAGGCTGCCAAACAAACCCTTTGGAACGAGTGACAACACCTATAATGGTGGCAATATAAATTCCGTTTAAGCTTCCTGTGATAAGGGTGGCATTCTCGAACATTTTCACCGTCTTATTCATTTTGCGGTCATTTTCTCTTGAACCATCATACGACTGGATTTTTTTAACGTGATATAAGTAGTTGCATACGACTAGCGCGATATATAATAAAGATGCTGTTAGAAAAATGGGGCTAAAAAGGATAGAAATAAGCTCTTTAGAATAAATCTTCATGGCGAAAAGCCAACATAAACCTGTTACAAACGGGGGCAGATATATTAATGTATAGAAAACACAAACTTTAGAAGAGATGTGAACTATGCCTTCTTTTCTATTTTCCATTGATCCCATATTTTTCTCCCGAACAAATCTCACGAATCGGAACGTGATTATAAAGTTTGATGTCAGAAACTTCCAAAGCAGTATTTAAGTAAAATGCAATGCAAAGCTTTAAGGAATCTTTCTTATTCTATAATGGCAGTATTGGAGATTTTTAACAAGTTTTTTTTTATAATAATAAAAATAGTGAATAAACCATTAAATAATACGATTTTTTAGGCATAAAAAAGCCCCCGGAGTTTTTCCGAGGGCTAATTTGATTTTTTTTGCTGACTCGCGCTCATTTTCGAAGCGCATAACAGTCGCGTTTCCGCGTCAGTACCACGTTTTCACGATTTTTCGCGAGTTTGCACTTTGGCGCGTTTTCGCGAAATTTCACGCAAAGTCGCGATTACAGATTGTCGAAGAAGCCTTTTGCCTTAAGAAGCTCTGCGTTCAGAATTCCACCAAGCGCTGCGCCGCGCTTCGTGTTATGGCTGAGCGCAACGAATTTTACGTCGAAAACAGGGCACTTTCTAAGGCGGCCTACAACGCAAGCCATTCCCTTCTCCGTCTCACGGTCGCGGCGCGGCTGCGGACGGTTTTCCTCGTAGCGGTACACAATCGGGTGCTCTGGCGCGGAAGGAAGGTTAAGTTCCTGCGGCACAGAAGTAAAGCTTGTCCAAACCTTGATAATTTCTTCGATAGACGGTTTTTTGTCTTCCGGAAGATCGAATTCAAGAGAAACACAAGCAGTGTGTCCGTCAACGACAGGAACACGCGTACAAGTTGATGAAACAAGCGGTCCTGCCGCATTCACGATTTTTCCGTCTTTTACGGAGCCAAGTATCTTAAGACACTCTTTTTCAGTTTTTTCTTCCTCGCCGCCGATATAAGGCACGATGTTGTCTATCATGTCGAAAGAAGCAACACCGGGGTAGCCCGCGCCGCTAGTAGCCTGCAAAGTGGTTACAATCATGCGCTTGATCGGGTAGCCTGCCTGCTGCAGAGAATAAATAGGCATCATGTAAGTCTGGAGCGAGCAGTTCGGCTTTACGGCGACAAAGCCTTTATTCCAGCCGTGGTGCTTCTGCTGTTCTGGAATTACGTCAAGATGAGCATAGTTGATTTCAGGCACAAGCATTGGAACGTCTTCCGTCCAGCGGTTTGCAGACGCGTTCGACACTACAGGGATTCCCTCTGCGGCATACGCTGCTTCAAGAGCCTTGATTTCGTCCTTGCCCATCTCAAGTGCGCTGAAAACGAACTGGCACTTGCCAAGGGCTTTTTTCTCGTCGTTCGCAT
>JAIKVO010000078.1 GCA_024685655.1 Treponemataceae bacterium | reverse complement strand
CAGGGAGAATTTTTGAAACTTCCGGACCTATATCAACCTGCGTAAGATTCGAGCAGTTTTTAAAGTAATTCTGTGGAACATCCTGTGCTATGCTGATTTTCTGCGCTTTGCCTCCTGAATAAGCTGAATACGGTTTTGTGTAATCTATTTCGTATGAGCATTTGCCTTTTACGTACTCTTCCGCGTAGCTTCCCTGAACGACTGTCCAGACCGCTTCTCCGTTTGTAATGCCGTTTTTCTGCGCAAGCAAATTGACGGATTCCGGCACATAGATATAAAGCTTTTTATAAGTGTTAAAAGCGTATTGATCTATTTGCTCAACGCCTTCTTCAAGTATTGCTTTTTCTAGCTGCGAGCAATAAAACGCAGAACTTTTTATGACTTTTACGCTTCCGGGAATTGTAACTTCGCGGACTTTCGTGCCGAAAAACGCCTGCGCTCCTATTTCCGTAACTGTAGGCGGTATAACGACTTTTGTAAAGTTGCTTGCGTATATATAAGCATCGCCGTTTATTTTCGTTGTGCCGGGCTTTATGTAAAGAACTTCGTCATCAATAACATCTCTTGTTACGCTCGCAAGCCACTGTTCTTTTGATTGCGCCGGTCTGTTGTCCGTGAAGGCAAGTTCTTTACGTTTGCTATAAAACTCGTGCGCATAGGAGTAGCGGTCAACTTTGATTGTGGTAAGGTTCTTGCAGTCGTTTAAAGCTTCTGTTCCGATATCAGTTACGCTCGATGGAATCGTGATTTCCGTGATACCGGTGTTTTTGAAAAGCCTGTAGCTAATGTTCGTAAGCCCTTCGTGAAGCGTGACTTTTGTAAGCGAAGTACAGTTCTGGAAAGCCGCGTTTCCTATCGTTTTTACGGAGGAAGGAATGTCGATTTCAGTGAGGTTGGAACAGCTGTGAAAAGCAAGCCCTTCTATTTTCGTAACAGTTGAAGGAATTATGACTTTTTTTATCTCCGTATTGCCGTAATATTCCCGGCTCCTTATTTCAGTAGTGCCGGTTTTTATCGTTAGAACGCCGTTCCGTATATCCTGGGAGAAGGCAGCTGCTGCCAAAAATGTGAATACAACAGACAAAAAAAGTTTCTTTACGGATTTCATTTATTTCCTCCTGACGAACGCGGGCTAATGCAAAAATCAAATTCAAACTAATTCTATCATGTGTTGTCTAAATTTTGGCTTAATTAATAGGATTTTTTTGTGTGCTTATGTAGCTCATTGGTAGGTCGCTCCCTAGTGGGCGCGGTCACCTTCCTCCTACACTAACTTTTGCGTGACACAAAATGACGTTGCGGCTATACTGTTTATATGGAAGAACCGATTCTTAACAAACCGAACAAAGATTATTGTGCTCCTGTCCACACAACGGAGCATATTCTTAATAGAACGATGGACAACATGTTTCACTGCGGAAGAGCATTCAGCGCGCATATTGAGCAGCGAAAATCGAAATGCGACTATCATTTTGCGCCAGACAGCGTTCCAACAGACGAGCAGCTAAAAACTGTTGAAGCAAAAGTGAACGAAGTTATTCAGATGAACCTGCCAGTAACGACAGAAATCGTAAAGCGCGAAGATGCGGCGAGTTTGTTCGATCTTTCGCGTCTGCCGGAAGAAGCTGGAGAATACCTAAGGCTTGTACATGTGGGTGACTACGATGTATGTCCTTGTATCGGAGAGCATGCGCAAAACACATCAGAGATAAGATCTTTCAGCATAATAAGTTCCAGCTACGATGACGGAGTTTTCC
Organism: Treponemataceae bacterium; assembly: GCA_024685655.1. GTDB lineage: Bacteria > Spirochaetota > Spirochaetia > Treponematales > Treponemataceae > Treponema_I. Next base: position 11,507 of record JAIKVO010000078.1, on the reverse strand, counting down.
GTCTGCGCTGGAAAGCAGAGCTCGCAGAGTAAATACGCGATGGCGCAACGGCAGGCGGAACTGCCGAGTTTTTTAAGGAGAAGTTATGGCTATTTTTTTGACTATTTTGATTATTGTAGTTGCATTATTGCTTTTTTTGTGCTTTGGGATATATTTTTTCCTTTTCAAGCCGAATTTTGACAGACACGATGAGCCGCCGCATCCTCTTAACGACACAGAATACCTTCATGAGCACAAGGATTTTATAAACGCTTCGATGGAATGGTTTCTTTCTCAGGACTATGAAGATGTTTACATAAAGTCTTTTGACGGATTCGATTTATATGGCTCACTTTTTTCAGTTTCCGACGGCAAAGCAAAAGGATCCGTAATCATGTTCCACGGATTTCACGGTGTCGCGCCCAGAGATTTTGCAGGATTGCCGGAATTCTATCTTTCGCTTGGCTACAACGTTCTTGTAATAAACGAGCGTGCCCACAACAAAAGCGGCGGAAAATATCTGACTTACGGAATAAAAGAACGTTACGACTGCCGCGACTGGATTTTATATCTGAACAACCGACTTGGAAGCGATAAGCCAGTATTTTTGCACGGACTTTCAATGGGATGTGCCACGGTTTTAATGGCATCCGGCCTTGAACTGCCGTCTAACGTCAAGGGAATAGTGGCTGACTGCGGATACACATCTCCTTATGACATAATACTTTCTGTTTTGAAAAACGGCATGAAGCTTCCTGCGTTCCCGATAATGCCGCTTTCTGAAATTCTTGTAAAATGCATAGCGGGCTTTTGGCTTAAAGAATATTCCACACTCGATGCGATGAAGACAAACCGCATTCCGATTCTTTTTGTTGACGGTGATAAGGATGATTTTGTGCCTACTTGGATGACGCAAAAAAACTACGAAGCATGCGTGGCAGAAAAGCGGATTTTTTGGGTTAAAGGCGCGAAACACGCAGAAAGTTTCTATATCGACAAAGAGGGCTACGAAACGGAAGTAAAGGATTTTTTGAAATCATTTTCATGAACAAGGCGGGGCAGGCAAAACTCTTCACAAAGTTTTTCCCGCCCCGCACCCCACCCTTTTCAGGCTCAGAATCTTTTATGAATTGCTCATGACAAAGCCGTATTTCAGTGAGCGGCCGTTGCGCTCGATAATTCCTGCGAATATCGGCTTTTCCGTAGATTGCGCATTGCCCCCAGATTGTGCGGCACTCACAACGACCGCCGACCTGCCGGATGCCGTTTCGGTGTTTCCGTAAAAAACTGCGTACTCAGTTCCGTCAGCCGGAAATTGCCAGAAAATCCGTCCAGAAAGCGGCTTTCCGTGAAAAAACCAATCCACATATCCTTCTTTTAAGAACAAAGGCGTAAAACCGCACTCAGACGCAACTTCCGGTGTCATTGAGCGCATTTTTTGCCTGATTTCTGCCTGCACAGCCTGCTCGTCTGCTTCAACAGACTCACCATTACCGCGTGTGCCGCCATGTGCCACACAACTAGCCGCATCATTACCGCGTGTACTGCCCCTTATCTCACCGTAATCCGCAGTACGCTCACATCCGCCAGCCCCTGTTTCCGCCTCGCGATCACTCTTCAAGCCGGAAACAACGCGCTCAATTGAGAACGGCTTCAAAAGCGCGTAACCTGCGGCATCTTCAAGGCGGAAACTGCCAACTTTTGTCCGCAAAAGTCCCACCAAATGCGCCGCCGAACCGCACGAAGCCGCTATATCCCGCGCGAGCGACCTTATGTACGTTCCTTTCGAAACATGAAAAACAACGTGCGCAAACTCTACAAAGCCGTCTTTTTCCCTAATTTCTTTAATACTTGAATCAAAAACTGTTATTTTCCGTTCCGGCACATCAACTGCAACACCTTTCCGCGCAAGGTCGCTCGCGCGTTGCCCATCGACATGGAGTGCTGAAAATGCCGGAGGACGCTGCATCAGCTCGCCCCGGAACGCTTCAAACACGTCCGCAAAAGCTTCTACAGTCGGGAGCGGCGCAGAACGGACAGCTCCTCCATACGGGTCGAGCGTGTCCGTTTCGCTTCCAAAAGCAATTATAGCCTCGTATTCTTTGTCAAAGGCCGTTATGCGCGACGCGATACGCGTAAGTCCGCCCGTGCAAACGACAAGCAACCCTTCGGCGAATGAATCAAGCGTTCCGGTATGCCCGACTTTCTTTGTGCCAAGCGCATGTTTTACTGAAAAAAGAGAAGAAAAGCTTGTCTTTCCAGGCCTTTTGGCAAGGAGAACAAGCGATGAAACAGGAGAATCTGTGTTTTTTATCGGTTTAGGCATAAAATCCGTGCAAACTGGCTAAAAATCCGTGCGACTTAATTCTGACTGTCTGTTGTGTCAGAATTCTCAGCCGCATCAGCTTGAGACGCATCGGTTTGAGCCGCCTCTCGCATATTGCTTTCAGCTTTTTCGAGCTCGTTGAGTTTTTGTACCATCTCAAAGCCTTCTTTAATGCTATTGTCCAGCAAGAACGTAAGCTTTGGGAACTGGCGGAGCCGCAGTTTTTTGCTCAGAGTCGTCTGTATAAAACCAGCTGCACTCTCCAAACCTTTTACACCTCGTAACGTCTGTCTCTCATTCATAAAACTTGAGACATAAACCTTTGCATAAGAAAGGTCAGACGTTATCTCCACTCTGTTTATGTTCAGAAATGTGGAGACACGCGGATCTTTTATCTGCTGGGTAAGTATCATCCGGGATATTTCATCCCGGAACTGCTCACCTAAACGTGTAAGACGGAACTCAGACATCAGGCTTTCTGTCCTTATTTCTCGGTTTTCGCTTTATCTTCCGCAACCGTATCACTAAGCTTGCGGGCAACTTCGACGTACTCGATAACCTCGAACTGGTCACCGACTTTTATGTCATGCCAGTCTTCTATGCCTATACCGCATTCATATCCGGCAGCGACTTCTTTCGCATCGTCCTTGAAACGCTTGAGAGAAGAAACCTTTCCAGAGTGAATAACGATTCCTTCACGGATGATGTTGACAGTACTCGTTCTCTTAATAAGACCTTCAAGAACATAAGCACCGGCAATTGTACCGATTTTCGGAACTTTGAACGTGTCGCGAACTTCGACAGTACCAATGACTTCTTCCTTGACATCTGGCTGAAGCATACCTTCCATAGCGGCCGTAATCTCTTCGACAGCCTTGTAGATGATGTTGTATTTTCTGATATCAACCTTTTCCTGCTCAGCAAGAATCTTTGCCTTTGGTGTAGGTCTTACGTTGAATCCGACGATAATTGCATTTGAGTCTGCGGCAGCAAGAACAACATCGCTCTCGTTGATAGCACCTGCAGAAGAATGAATTACTACCAAGCGAATCTCTTTAGTAGAAAGTTTCTCCAGCGACTGCTTAAGAGCTTCGGCGGATCCCTGTACGTCAGCCTTGATGATAACTTTAAGTTCCTTAATCTCGCCTTCGTCAATAGTCTCGTACAGATTCTCAAGATTAACTTTCTTAACAGCCTTCGCCGCTTCGTATCGCTTAAGTTCCTGACGCTTTGCTGATATAGCGCGCGCCTCTTTCTCATTCTCTGTAACCTGGAACGGATCACCCGCATTCGGCATGTCTTCAAGGCCAAGAATCTCGACAGGCATACTCGGAGTAGCCATATCGATTTTCTGACCACAGTCGTTGAAAATAGCACGTACACGACCAGAATAAATACCTGCAACATAAGGGTCACCAGTATGCAGGCATCCGCGCTGAACGATAAGAGTAGACACAACACCACGGCCGTGGTCTATACGTGACTCAATAATCTTTCCTTCCGCACGGCACTTATTGTTAGCCTTAAGCTCAAGAATCTCAGCCTGAAGCAGGATAGCCTCAAGAAGGTCATCAATACCCTCTTTCTTAAGCGCGCTTATCTTTACATATTGAGTATCACCGCCCCACTCTTCCGGAGTCAGGCCAAGCTCTGAAAGCTGAGTCATAACTCTGTCCGGATTCGCTTCCGGCTTATCAATCTTGTTCACGGCGACTACAATCGGAACTTTTGCATCCTTAGCATGGTTTATAGCCTCAACTGTCTGCGGCATCACACCATCATCCGCAGCAACGACAAGAACAACGATATCGGTAACAGCCGCACCGCGAGCACGCATCATCGTGAAAGCTTCGTGTCCAGGTGTATCAAGGAAAGTAATGCGACCCTTAGGAGTATCAACCATATAAGCACCGATATGCTGCGTGATACCACCGAACTCTCCGGCCGCTACGTTCGAACTTCGAATAGCGTCCAAAGTTTTTGTCTTACCGTGGTCAACATGACCCATTACCGTTACTACCGGCGGGCGCGGAGCAATTGCGTCATCCGTGTCTGCCTCACTCTCTATGACGGTCTCGTCATAAAGGCTTACTATATGCACATCACAATTGTATTCAGATGCAACGAGTGTTGCTGTATCCGCATCAATAGACTGAGTGATGGAAACCATCATACCCATGGACATGAGCTTAGCAATAATATCGGATGCTTTCAGGTTCATTTTCTTAGCAAGATCCTGAACCGAAACCATCTCCATTATCTCAATTTTATCAGGAACAGCATCAAGCTTAGCCTGTGTCTTCTTTTTCTGGAAGAACAGCTTGTCGTCAAGGTTCTCTTCCTTATCCTTGCGGAAGTAAACGGTCTTTTTCTTTGTGAAAGTTTTCTTTGCAGGAACTTTCTTTGGTTCAGCGATAGGAGCTGGCGGTGGAGCGAAATTTCCACGCTGGCCCTGCGGTCTTCCTACGCCACCTGCATTTCCCGGCTTGAAACCAGGTCTGTTTCCGCCAAAACCCGGCTTTCCGCCCTGTCCCGGAGCCCCGTTGTTACCACGGGGACCGTTTCCAAAGCCCGGCTTTCCACCGAAACCGTTCCTATTGCCAAATGGCTTATCCCCGTTTGCTCCGGAACCGCCGCGCGGTCCGTTCCCATACCGGCCTTCACCATTACGATTCTGGTAACCTTCACGAGCCTGCGCTCCAGTAAAACCGCCTGTTCTACCGTTATTATTGAAGCGACCGCCGCCCTGACCTCGGAAACCACGGCCTTTTTCAGCAAGATTCCCCATTTTAACATTAGGGCGCGACGGACTAAGCTCAAATGAAGTCGTTTGTGGCTTCGGCGCTCCCTGAGGTTTGGGTTTTTGCGTCGTCTTTGCAGTTCCCTGCTCGGCAGCAGGAACCGCAACAGAAGCGGGCTGCTCAGCATTTGCAGGTGCCGGTTTTTGCGCCGGTTGGCTTGAAGAAGCGGCTGATTCAGAAACCTTTTTTACAGCAACAACCTTCGGCTGCTCCGATTTTTCACTTTGTGAAGTATTCTGCGGCGCCGGTGCCTTTCGTTTCACAACGACAACTTTTTTTCTCTCGATCGGTGTTGCCGCAGACGATTTCTCAGTCTGCGTGTCATTCTTCTGTTTGTTCAGTATAAACTTTGGTTTTTTCTCTGAATCTTCCGCCATCTTCTATCCTTCTAAATTATATGCATCCTTGAAAAGCAACTAAAAAGCCACTTTTCAAGCTTACTCCCCATCCTCAAACTCAAAACTAAGTCCGATACCACAATTCGGACAAGTTGTCATATCAATTGTTATTTTTGCGCCACACTCCGGGCACTCATAATACTCTTCTTCCGCAGCGCCCGCAGGAGCATCCGCAGTTTCGGACTCTTCAGAAGGAGCAACTTCCTGACTGACTTCCTCGCCATCTTCATCAACAAACTCAACTGAGCTGTCGATAATCGCTTTGACTGCTGCAATATCTTCAGCAGAAAGTCCTTCTATATTATTAAGAGCTCCACTTTCTTCCGCAGCAAGGAAATCCTCGATTTCCGTAATATTGTTAGCAGAAAGAAGCTCAGCAACATCAGGATTAATTCCCGGCAGTTCGGCAACAGTAGAAATCTCATCGTTATCACCATCGTTGAAAAGATCCATAGCAGCTTTTCTTGATTCCGCAATAAGCTCATCCGAACTTTCATACTGCTCTTCAGTCTTGACATCGATACTCCAGTCCGTAAGCCTGTTCGCAAGACGAACATTAAGGCCCTGTTTTCCTATGGCAAGCGAAAACTGATTCTCCGGAACAACAGCAAGTGCCTGTCTCTTTTCCTCGTCAAGGATGACTACACCCGTAACTTCCGCAGGAGAAAGCGCATTCTTTATAAATACACGCGGATCATCATCGTACTTAAGGACATCAACTTTCTCACCCTCAAGCTCACTGATTACGTTCTTGATGCGGACTCCTTTGAGACCGACACACGCACCAACAGGATCAACATCCTCACGGTGCGAGTATACAGCTACCTTCGTTCTGTAACCAGCCTCACGGACAATCTTGAAAATCTCGACCGTCTTATCATAAATCTCAGGAATCTCAAGCTCCAGAATATTGCGCACAAAATCAGGATCAGTGCGCGAAAGGATAATCTGCAGTCCAGAAGCAGACTTACGCACGTCAGTGATAAGAGCTTTTATTCTGTCGTTCTTGTGATAAACCTCACGCTCAGACTGGAATTTCTTAGGAAGAATACCCTCGACTTTTCCAAGATCAACATAAATTGTCTCGTTGCGCTCACGCTGATAATACCCGATTATAATTTCACCAACTTTATCTTTATACTCAGCATAAAGGCTGTCTTTCTGAATTTCCGTCAAAGACTGATGTACAGACTGCTTTCCAGTCTGAACCGCAGAACGCTCAAAATCAGTTTTGGGGTCAATAAATATCTTCATTTCATCCCCAACTTCGCAATCCTGCGTCATTTTCTTCGCATCTTCAAGGCTGATCTCCGTTACAGGATCCTCAACTTCATCAACAACTATTTTTCTTGCCCAGACAGTGACCTCGCTAAGGTCATCCGCAAATCTAACCTCACAATTATCTGCCGTGCCATAAGTCTTTTTATAAGCGGCCCTTATTGAATTCTCAATCGAGTTCTTTACAGAATCTTCTGAAAAACCTTTCTCCTGTATCAACTGGCGGATAGCTTCTGCCATATCAGATGACATATAATGCCCCCTTACTTACCTGAATTATATTATTCGCAATGCCCAGTGCATTTCATTACACTGTAAGCAGTTTAGCTTTAGCAATTCTTTCGTACGGAACCGTCACGACCGATGCATCTTCTTTTTCGAGCGTTACAGACTTGTCATCGGTGCTGACAAGCTTTCCCGGAATCCAATCCGTAACATCAGAGTCCCAGACGCGGAGCATCCTGCCAGTAAAAAGGCTGAATTCAGCGGCATTTTTTATTGTCCGCTCCATTCCTGGCGACGTAACTTCCATATACAAATCTTTTGTATTAAGCAAAGCCTCAAGCCGAGGCTCAATAAGACGATGAACTTTCGCACAATCCGAAATGCCGATTCCTGTTTCACCCTCGCCTACTGCGGATTCTCCCGCCTTTCTTGAAATGACGACAAGAACCTTATACTGCGTTTTCTGAGGAACAATTCTAAGTTCCACCAGTACGTAACCAAGACTTTCTACAAGCGGGCTGCATTCTTTGTAATGCGGCATTTTATCAAGTGAGTTGTATTCCATTTTTCTCCATGCAGAGCAATTCCGTTCCGAAGGACGGGCTTTTTGCAGTACGCAGCACATAGCACAATACTGCGCATATATAAAAAAAGAGCCGTTTGAACGACTCCATTTATTCAAGGATATTTTTATGTTCTCCTAACTATAGCATATTACGACAAATACAGTCAATATGATAGATGATTTTTTCTTATGCGTTATGTGCGAAGTTGGCAACAGTTTTCCGGTGTTACGGGATAGCTTGAAACTGCGCACTTCGTGCTTGTTGCGAAATAACGGCTCCTCCGCCTCATTCGTGCGTCTTCCTTGCCGCACGAACTACCGCCCCTTCACCCCGGCGCGTAGCTGGTTGTAAAAATCGCTGAAACTCCCCTTTTCGCCCGGTTTTGCTCGCACTCCGCAACACTGTCCGCAGCCCCAATTTCGCTGCGTCCGCAAAAACTTGCGAAACGCCATTTTCCCCAGTATTGCTCTCGCTGACATCCTGTGTGCTAAAGCCAGTTCCTCGCAGGGCTCGTCAATGCTTTCCACACAGGCGACCTGTCAGCTACGCAATATTGGGGAAACGACTTTCTAATCCTTACAATCTGGTTGACAAGTACACTTGGCACGAATATACTTGCAGAAGATTATGTGCCAAGTTTACTTTGCACATAAAACAACACTTACGCCACAAAAACAGGAGAACCCATGACTTTACAACGATTCCGCAAATTTACGCTGACAATATCAATGCTGCTTTTTCCAATCACGATATATTATTTCTCGCCGTACCTTATAATCATGGCGGCGTGGCAGCACGTCATAAACGGAAGCTTCATCGTCTTTACGCTGATGTTTGTGCTCGGAATGTTTTTCGGGCGGCTTTGGTGCGGATTTTTCTGTCCCACAGGCGGAATGTCAGAATGTTTTGCGCAATTCTCGCCAAAATTCCCAAAGCAAGGCTGGCGGAACTATATCAAATACGTCATCTGGTTCGTATGGCTTTCCGGCGTAATTGTCTGCCATGCGCTTGGCAAAGGCGATTACACAATCCAGCCGTTTTTCATGACAGAACACGGCATCTCAATTTCCGACATTTACGGCTACGTAATTTATTACGGCATCGTCATACTGTTCCTTATTCCTGCTCTGATTCATGGCAAGCGTGCAAACTGTCACTACATCTGCTGGATGGCACCATTCATGATTCTGGGCTACAAGTTCGGCCGACTTCTGCACTTGCCACAACTCAAAATAAAAACCGAAAAGCAAAAATGCACAGGCTGCGGAAAATGCGAAAAATCATGTCCAATGAGCGTGGACATTCGTGCTGCCGTAAGCAGCAGTGAAGTGAAAACCGCCGAATGCATCCTGTGCGGCGAATGCACAAAAGCTTGTAACAACGGTGTCCTTAGCTATAAACTGACACGTAAGTGAGGAAAAAAAATGACGAAAGAAGAGATATTGCAGAAAAGCCGCGAGGACAACGGCGGAAAAGATATTGAGGACTTGGAAACGCAGAAGACGGCGGCAACAGTCGCGTATTTTTCGTCACTAGGGTTGTGCGCGCTCGTGTCTGTATTAAGCTGGATTTTCACAAGGCGTGTCAGCGTCCAGACATGGATGATTTTTTTCGGGATGATCTCGGTCGCGTTTTTTGTTAAGTTCATCAAGTTGAAAAAACGTCATGAGCTTTTTGTTGCTCTAGGATATTTCGTAATTTTTGTGTTGCTTACGGTACTGTTCATTTTTGAGCTGACAGGCAAACTTGGCGGCACAACCGCGGCCGGAGCATAAGGCACAGGAGCGCGCACATGAACGACTCGCTTGTTTTAAAGAACCACCTTAAAGAAATCCGCGCGGAAAAGAAACTTTCACAAACGGAATTGGCGCAGCTCGTCGGGGTTTCGCGGAACACAATCAGCTCGATAGAAACTGGACAGTTCTGCCCCACAGCGAAACTTGCGCTTATTCTGTGCGTCGCTCTGGACAAAAGGTTCGAAGACGTGTTTTACTTTTAGCTGTGGGGCAAAAATGAAGAGCATTCTTATAAAAGACACGACGCGCGAGGAACGCGAACAGATTATCCGCGAATCTTTGGGCGATGATTATGACGTGGGCTGCGGCTATGAATCAACCGGAATAGATTACCAGCTTTACATAGATGGGGAAAAAGAGCTTCGTGAACTGAACGAGGAAGCACGCTGCGGATTTGTCGTCGCGTATCCAGAAGAAAACAAAGCCAACAGCTGTTTGGGATAAAAAAGCGGTAGGGCTTGTAGCACCGCCGAAGGCGTTCCGTAGCGCGATGGTCAGCTCGCTGACCTATCCGCGAAGGAATGAAGGCGAAAGCCGGAAGTGCGAAAAGACCGGTGCGCGAGTTTTACGCAGTAAAACAGCGCAACCGCCCGGATAAAATAACCATCAGGATATGAAAAAATGGAAACAAAAAGTACAGAAAACAAACCAGCAGCACGTTTATGGACGCGCGATTTTACGATAATCACGATTGGAAGCGCCATTTCGATGTTCGGAAACTCGATGGCAGGGTTCGCCATGAGCCTTATGGTTCTTGACTACACGCAATCGTCACTGCTCTACGCAATTTACGTTGTATTATACACTTGTCCGCAAATTATAAGCCCGATAATATCTGGAGCGATTCTTGACCGATTTTCGCGGAAAAAGATGATTTACATCCTTGATTTTACCGCCGCAACTATTTTTACAGTCATGGGCACGGCACTTATGCTCGGCTTTTTCAATTACGCGCTATTCGCTGTCGTGAGTTTTTTGCTCGGAGTTATAGAAAGCGTTTATTTTGTTGCATACGAGAGCTTTTATCCGCTTCTTGTAAGCGAAGGTAATTTTCAGAAAGCGTATTCGGTGTCGAGCTTCCTTGAAACAGCTTCTGCATTCATGGTTCCTGTTGCTGTTGTCGTTTATAAAATAATTGGCATCGGCCCAATTATGCTTATAGACGCGCTTACGTTTTTGATTGCGGCTATTTTTGAAACTCGGATTAAGCAGGACGAAAAATACATAGACAAGCAAAAAGAAAGCATAGCCGGAGAGAATGTTACTACTACAAAGCGGATGTTTTCTGATATAAAAGAGGGGTTTTTATATCTTTCTAGGGAACGAGGTTTGCTCGCGATTGCGGTTTATTTCTTTTTCAGCTGCCTTGCCGGCGGCGCAATGAACGTAATGTGCCTGCCCTATTACAAAAGCACGTTTGAAAACGGTGAATATCTTTATGTAATGACATACGGAATGGCTTTTGTCGGAAGGGCGATAGGCGGTATGCTCCATTATAGAATAAAAATTCCTGTTAAGTACAAATTTACAATCGCTCTTCTTGTTTATATTTTCCTGGGACTTATAGACGGCACATATATGTTCATGACGATAGAGACAGCTAGGATTCTTTGTTTTATAAGCGGTATGGGCGGAATAACGAGCTACACGATACGAAGCTCATCAACGCAAAATTACGTGCCGGATGAGATGAAAGGTCGTTTTAACGGCGCATTTTTGATTCTTTCAACTGCCGGAGCTTTAATTGCGGAACTTGTCGCAGGGCTTCTTTCAGAAATAATGGACGCAAGGTTTGTCGTTCTTATTTTCAATTTGATTGCGGTTTTGGCGGCTATCATTATAATCGGCGGCAACAGGAAGAAAGTTGCAAAGATTTACAATACAGATAATTAGAAAGCACTGACACAAGAGATTTTATAAAAGGCAAAGCAAGAGGGGTTTTATGAGGGGCTTGGAAAAGCTCTCAAAACCTTTTCACATGTTTCAGCATGTCACAGTATGCACAATTTAGCACCGTTTTACATATTTTTCAACTCAAAAATTTCAGTAAATTTCAGAAAATTACATTTTTTGCTTAAAATGTTTGCTTAAAATGCTGAGACTATCGGGCTAAAACCCGACAGCAGGCTTCTAATTTT
>JAIKVO010000112.1 GCA_024685655.1 Treponemataceae bacterium | reverse complement strand
GCAATGTTCGCGATCGGAAACGAAAAAGAACGTGCCAGACTAATCAATTTATACGCCACGAACAACGTGAAATACGTTTTCGAAGGACACTGGCACATGGGCGGCAGCTCTGATTTCGGCAAATTCAAGGAACACGTCAGCGAAACACTTAAATCCGGCAAGATATATCTTGTCTCAATGGACGAAACAACTACTGGCGATACAAATCCTGTAACAAAAGTCGAAGAAATCGACCTCAATTCATTCTGATTTGCCTACTCGTAAGCTCTTGCAAAACTCACATAAAGTCACAGCAAGGGGAAGCCTCCCCCTCGGCTTCAATTCGGGCAAACCCTCATTTTCGCCTACCCCCTCTCCTTGGGGTTCCACCCCAAAACCCCCGGAAAGCCCCGCGACTTCTGTGAAACAAAATGTCGGTAAGTTCACAACGCGAACGTCCAACTCCTTGCTTAAGAATCCGCAAAACTGAAAATCATTCTCAAATCTATTGACACTTCCCTTTCTCTGTGCTAAAAATCTGATAATAATTCTCATTTTTACAATTGAGTTTAACAGCACATACTATGACGAATCATATAAAATACAAAACAAAACAGCGCGACATCCTGATTCAGTACCTTGAAACAAAAAAAGGTATACATATCACAGCTAACGATGTTTGCGAATTCTTAAAAGAAGATGGCATCGCAATAGGACAAGCAACAGTTTACAGGCAACTAGAAAACCTTGTAAACGAAGGTGTAATAAGTAAATACATAATTGATTCAAATAGTCCGGCATGTTTTGAATACGTCGGACTAGAAAGCCATGTCTGCGCAGAAACTTGTTTTCACTGCAAGTGCGAAAAATGCGGCAAACTTATTCATCTTCATTGCGACGAGCTTCTTGAAATTGAAAAACATCTGTACGATGAGCACAAATTCAAGCTCAACTCAATGCGCACCGTTTTTTACGGCGTATGCGACGAATGCAATCAGGAAACCAAATGAGTTGTTCGGGACAACAGAAAAAATATTTAGCAAAAAAGACAGTCGCTATATTTGCAGGAGCAATGATGCTTTTTGCAATGACGTTCTCGCTTTTTTACCTCGCTATAGAAACACATCATCACTGTGAAGACGAAAACTGCCCTATTTGCGAATGTTTAAGGCTCTGTAAAAATATCATTCAGCAGAACGATTTTGCAAACAAAACAAAAGTCGTTTCGTTTTTACAGATTTTACCTGTCGTTTTTTTAATCGATTTTTTCTTATATGAAACACCAGTTTCAAAGAAAATCAGGCTAAACAACTGAAACTATCTGCCTAAAGCGACAAAAACTAAAGCATCTACGATGCAAAACACATGGAGATTTATATATGAAAAAGAATATTTTAATATTAGCAGCCGCATTTTTTATGATTTGCACTCTTTTTGCAGGCGGAAAAAAAGATGACAACACAACAAATAACAGCGCGCCCAAAATCGTAACTACAATTTTCCCAGAATATGATTGGGTAAAAAACATCCTCGGAACAAATCCTGCCGGAGTTGAACTTACAATGCTTCTTGGAAACGGAGCTGACCTTCACAGTTATCAGCCGACTGTGGCGGATATTATGAAAGTTTCGACATGCGACCTTTTTATATACGTTGGCGGCGAGTCAGACAGATGGGTTGATGACGCACTCAAAGAAGCCGTGAACAAAAACATGGTTGTAATCAATCTGCTTGAAACGCTCGGCGACAAAGTAAAAGAAGAAGAGATTGTTGAAGGAATGCAGGGCGAAGACGAAGAACACGAACACCATCATGACAGCGATGAAGCAGATGGCGACCATCATCACGACCACGATGATGCAGACGAAGAAGAAGAAGTTGAGTATGACGAGCATGTTTGGCTTTCGCTTAAAAACGCCGCAATTCTTTGCAACGCAATAGCAGATGCTGTTTGTAAAATTGATACTATAAATGCGGCGACATACAAAGCAAACGCAGCTGACTATATCGCTAAACTTAACACACTCGAGGCAGAATACGGGAAAGCAGTTGCAGGCGCACCTGTAAAGACGGTTCTTTTTGGCGACCGCTTTCCGTTCCGCTACCTTGTTGACGATTACGGACTTTCTTACTACGCCGCATTTGTGGGCTGCTCCGCTGAGACAGAAGCAAGCTTTGAGACAATTGCGTTTCTTGCAAAAAAAGTTGACGAACTTTCACTCGGCACAATCCTGACGATTGAAGGCAACAACCACAAAATTGCGCAGACAATCGCACAGAACACAATAGCCAAGAATCAAAATATTCTTACGCTCGATTCTATGCAGTCCGTAACGTCGAAAGACGTAAAAGACGGGGCAAACTATCTTTCTATAATGAAAACAAACCTTGAAACGCTGAAAACTGCATTAGGCGCATCTAAATAAGGAAAACAAAATGGCTTTACTTACCGTTCAGAATCTGTCTTTAGGTTACGACTCGCAAACACTTTTGAAAAACCTTAGTTTTTCTGTGAACGCGGGTGATTATCTTTGCATCGTGGGCGAAAACGGCTCCGGTAAAACTACGCTTATGAAAACGCTGCTACATCTGCAAAAACCTATAAGCGGCGAGATTCTGACCGGTGACGGCCTTAAAACAAACGAAATCGGCTATTTACCGCAGCAAACTGTCGTCCAGAAGGATTTTCCGGCATCGGTACGCGAAATCGTCCTTTCAGGCTGCCAGGGACACTGCGGTTTACGGCCATTCTACAACAAAGCCGAAAAAGCTTTGGCACAAAAGAACATGGAGCGCATGGATATTGTGCCGCTTGCGAACCGTTGTTACCGCGAACTTTCCGGCGGACAGCAGCAGCGCGTTCTTTTGGCAAGGGCGTTGTGCGCCGCTGAGCGAATACTGCTTCTTGACGAACCTGTTTCCGGGCTTGATCCTAAAGTCACGGCAGAAATGTACAGCCTTATTTCAAAACTGAATAAAGATGGTGTTACGATAATCATGATTTCACACGATATTTCAACTGCTGTCCGCTATGCGACACATATTTTGCATATCGGCGCATCAGTTTTTTTCGGAACCTGCGATGAATATATGAAGAGCGACATCGGGAAATTCTTTTTGGCGCAACAGGAACTTGGAGGCGCAAAATGATGGCAACACTGATAATGTATCTGGAATATTCTTTTGTACGCTACGCCTTGATTGTTGGCGTTCTTATCGCGCTATGCGCCTCTTTGCTCGGCGTTACTCTCGTCCTGAAACGTTTTTCGTTTATCGGAGACGGACTTTCGCACGTTGCTTTCGGTGCAATGGCGATTGCCGGAGTCCTGAATCTCACAAACGACATGCTCCTTATTATGCCTGTCACGATTCTTTGTGCTATTCTGCTTTTACGCACCGGACAGAACGCAAAAATTAAAGGAGACGCTGCTATCGCAATGATTTCCGTAGGCGCACTCGCGCTCGGCTACTTACTGATGAACAAATTCTCCACTTCATCAAACGTTTCCGGCGATGTTTGCAGCACGCTTTTCGGCGCGATGTCAATTCTGACGCTCACCGCAGGGGAAGTTTGGTTATGCCTTATTCTTTCCATCGTTGTAGTGATAATTTTCATTCTCTTTTACAACAAGATATTTGCCGTCACGTTTGACGAAAACTTTTCCAAGGCGACCGGCGTAAAATCGGATGCTTATAATCTGATGATTGCCGTAATCACAGCCGTAATCATCGTGCTTGCGATGAATCTTGTCGGCTCTTTGCTCATTTCCGCACTTATTATTTTCCCGGCACTTTCTGCAATGCGCTTGTTCCGAAGCTTCAAAAGCGTAACTATATGTTCTGCAATAATTTCTGTAGTATGTGCATTTTCGGGTATGATCATCGCAATGTTGGCTGGAACACCGGTCGGCTCTACGATTGTCGCAGCGGATGCGGTTGTATTTGGCATCTGCTGTATTGTCGGCGCAGTCACAGGAGGCATAAGAAAATGAGCAGGAAAACGAAATTAGAAACACCACGGATTTGGCATTCAACGACACAGATTTCGATGGTAATGCACAGCTGCCATTCGTTTCGTAACCCAGCCCGCAATTTTTTTGCGAAGTTCATAAATAACCGCAGTTCAGTTATCCGCGCTGTTTTAATTTGTGCTATCATACTGATTTTTACAGGTTGTTCCAAAAGCGAAAAAACTGCATCCAGAACGCAAAAAACTACTGTGAGCGTATCAGATGTAATCCAACAGCGCATCGCAGAAGAAGACAGCACGAATGCAGCTTACGAAAACACGATTTCCTCACCGGCAGAAACATCCGCAAACATCGCCTCTCCTGCACAAGCCACCGCCGTAACAAACACCCTTACGCAGAGCGACCCCACAACACTTTCGGCAGTCACTGCTTCTGCCCCGGTGGTAACGACCGATACCACGCCACAGCCCCTGGTTCCAGCAACCGCCACCACACCCGCTCACAAAAAGCCCGATCCTATTAAAACAGAAAACGTTTCTGTCGACGTGGACTTGACAACTCTTTCAAGCACAATGGTTTACTCCGAAGTTCTGAACATAATGACTTACCCTGAAACTTACGTTGGAAAAACGATAAAAATGCGCGGCATATTCGCGTATTACCACGATGAACAGACAGGTCAATATTATTTTGGTTGCATAATTCAAGATGCTACAGCCTGTTGTGCGCAAGGCATAGAGTTTATTCTGACAGACGACTATCTTTTCCCCGATGACTACCCTGAAGAAGGTGAAATCGTAACAGTTGCCGGAGAATTCCTTATTTATCAAGAGAATGATCTTAAATACTTCACGCTAAAAGATTCTAAATTGCTGATATAAAAGGATATGTTTTGTTTCCACCATTAAACATTTCAAAAGCAAAAGAATATTGCCTCAAACTGCAAGCTGATTTTGACAAATACGGTGTTGATGCCGTTGTGTACGGAGCTGCTGGTGGTGGCTATGTTTCTGCGAGCGGGGATTCTGAGGACGGCAGCTCAACGAGCGGCGACGCGGTGAGTAGCGGCACAGAAAGTGTCGGTTTTTCACAAGCTCCCGCGATTGATGTTTATACTAAAAGTGCTATATCGAAACAGTACGCACCATTACAAAGTGATGCGCACTCATCGGTGTACGCAAAAAAGCCGGAACGCCCGGACGGACAGATGTTCGGAATTCTTGTTTGTGCTGACTGCAACGGAAATGAAGTTGTACTAAAAGCTTTCTCCGGGCAGTTCCGTTCCGTCTGGAACATTCCCAGTTGGGCACCGCCTTTGCTTTCCGAAAATGAATTCGCCCGCCTTACGGAAAAAACAGATGAAGAAATTCATGAACTTACTGCACAAATTGAATCGCTTGAAAAACAGATTTCTTCTGGTTCAATTTTTGTATGATGCTCAATCTCGAGAACAGAAAGAATGCGCTTCACATCATAATCTTCTTCAAAAAAAGAGGCATCCTTTTTGTTATTGTAAAATGAGATATAAAGTGTATTCTCAAAATACAACCTTCCGAATTCTTGCATAAGCCAAGTTTTTCCTACCTGGCGCGCCCCCCAAATGACAAGAGGCTTGCGATTTTGTTTTTTCTTCCATTCGGCAAGTTTATTGAGAAGTTGTCTTTGCATACATTAATTGTATGCATAACTATGTATATTTTGCAATTTTTCCGACGAAAAAATGTATAGTTTACACACTTTTTCCGCGGAAAAAGTGTGTATGACGCACATAAATTCCGCGGAAAGTTGTATTTTTCTTTATCACAGCGTTAGGAAAAAGGCTTTTATCTCGTCTTCAGTTTTTTCGTTTTTTGTAGAATATACGTCTTCACTTGTGCTCTCCCAAGTTGTTTTTCTATCCTCGTAAGAGTATAAATATCCATCTGAATAGTAATATTTCAAATATCCGCTTTCATAATAGCTGGAAAAAAAGAATCTATTATTTTCACGATAACCACATTTTGCTTTTATTAATTGATTACGTATTTGACCAGTAGTAGGTTCCTCTTTCTCATCATAGTATAGTTCTTCAAACTGTTCATATCGTCCTTGACAGTCTATTTTCTTAATTAATCCACTATTATAATATTCATAATTAACTTTATAATATGGAACTTTGATTCCGTAATGATAGGCAATAAATGATCCTATTTTACCGTCCTCAGTAAAAGTGATTTCTTTTTTATAGAATTCCCCAGCCCCTTCACTTTCAAAAACATCCCATCGCCTTGTGTCTATTACAAAATCATGCTCGGCAAAGTCTGTATACATATAATCTAAATCAAATGTAAATCCATGATTGTACATATAAACTCTGCGCAATTTGCCATCAAGGTAATAGTTCTTATAATATGTGTAATAATACGGAATATTCGCATATACATACGCGTAAGACTTCACCGTATATTCAACTCCTTCGACAGTTTCTGTTGTTTCACCCAAAAACTTCATGGGGTTATCCTGCCCGGCATCTGTACCGTCTGTACCATCGGTACCGTCCTTTGCAAGTATTGACCATGAAGTACCATCATGAATATAGGAACATTTGTCTGTTGTGTTATAATATGCCCAACCAACAGCTGGGTTTTCAGGTGCTGCTGCCAAAGAGCCTTTCCATACAGGAGCCATATATACAACTCTTTCATTTTGGTTGAACATATCTGGATTCTGGGAACATCCTATCAATCCAACAAAACAAAATAACGCCAAAAGAATAATTAACTGCTTCTTCATTTTCACACTCCTTATAAAAAACTATTATTACTATGTTTCACCAAATTTTAAGCACATTACACAGTTTTATACCCACAATTATAAAACTGTTTTACTATTTGTCAAACAATAATTAGCAATTTACAAATATTTATACTATGTTTTTTCATAACAAAAAGAAGTCATAGTAATATCATGAAGCTAAAAGAAGTTTTCACCAATAATTTGAAATTCTACAGGAAACAAAAAGGATTAACTCAAAACGAGCTTACCCTTGCCATTGATAAAAGCTACAACTATATCAACAGCGTAGAGCAGGGAAAAATGATGCCTTCGTTTGAAGTAATAGAACAAATTTGCGATGTTTTACAAATTCAACCTTGCCAGCTTTTTGATGAAAACGCTTCTCCCGAAAATATAAAAACGTTTGATAAAGAAAATTATATTAACAGTCTTTCAGAAAAACTTTTTGACAAGCTTAAAGGGATGATTTCATCCGAGATTCGTAATACGTTGGGATAAATATTATTGTCCCCCAGATTCATGCCTAACGCAGCAAGTACCTTGCCGAAAAAAAGCCAAAACGCTAAAATTCCAAAGCCACACAGAAAAAAGAAAGGGTCGTTTTTTGTTTCCACCATTAAACATTTCAAAAGCAAAAGAATACTGCCTCAAACTGCAAGCCGATTTTGACAAATACGGCGTAGAAACCGTCGTGTACGGAGCTACTGGTGCAGGCGAAATTTCTACGGACGGCGGCGCAGCGGGCAGTGATACAAAAAGTGGCGAATTTTCACAATTTTCCGCAGAGAGCAACGTGCGACAGTGTGCCGCGCACTCATCGGTGTACGCAAAAAAGCCGGAACGCCCGGACGGACAGATGTTCGGAATTCTTGTTTGTGCTGACTGCAACGGAAATGAAGTTGTACTAAAAGCATTCTCCGGGCAGTTCCGTTCCGTCTGGAACATTCCCGGTTGGGCACCGCCTTTGCTTTCCGAAAATGAGTTCGCCCGCCTTACGGAAAAAACAGATGAAGAAATTCATGAACTTACTGCACAAATTGAATCGCTTGAAAAACAGATTACGTCTCGCTCATCTATGTCTTGTGGCGGACAGATGGAACCGGACGATACAGTGGAACTACTCGAAAAACTTAGCGGACTTAAAGAAAAACGGCGCAATGCCTCAAAAAAATCTATGCACGGCATTTTCGCACTGTACAAAATTCCTTTTCTTGCAAGACTTGAAACAGCAGAAACTTTTTCGTGGCTGCATCCAAGAAACGGGAAAATATACCCCCGGTACAAGCTACGTCCCATTATTAAATATAGAGATGTTTTCTCATTTTACTGTGGCCGTGAAACAGATGGCGGAACTTCGAACGGAAAAATGCCGCCAACAGGGGCCGGAGAATGTTGCGCCCCCAAATTAATTGCACAGGCACACAGTCTGGGGCTTCGTCCCGTAAGTCTTGCAGAGTTCTATTACGGCGAAAACTCTTTATCGGGAGAAAAACAGCACAAACAGTTCTACGAACCGTGCAATGAGAAATGCGCCCCTCTTTTACCTGAAATGCTCGGACTCAAAATTATTTACCAAGATGAAGCGTTTGTCGTGGTTGAAAAACCTTCAGGATTGCTTTCTGTTACGGGACGCGGAGCAGAAAAACAAGACTGCGTTGTAAACCGCGTTAAATTCCTCTTTGGGGGCAAAATAGGCTGGTGCGACATGTACGAAAATGAGTGCGAACCGGATGATGCGATACATATTCCCGACTCTTCCTCGACAATTGAGTCGCCACAAAAATACCCCCACTGTATAGAACAGCCTGCCGTCCACCGGCTAGATATGGAAACTTCCGGGTTAATTGCCGTTGCGCTTACAAAGGAAGCACACAGCAATCTAAGATGCCAGTTTGAGGCAGGTACTGTGAAAAAACAGTACGTAGCAGTTCTTGATGGTATTCCTCAATGCATAAAAAACGGAGTTACGGACGGCAGGCTGGAGCTGCCATTCCGGCTGGATGTTGAGCATCGACCTCTCCAAATATATGATGAAGTTAATGGAAAGCTTGGTATTACAGAATGGAAGTTTTTACGGTATGAAAAAGGAGGCAGAACCCGGCTGCTTTTTACGCCGCTGACTGGCAGAACGCACCAGCTCCGGCTTCATTCGGCGGATCCTCATGGGCTTGGCGTTCCCATTGTCGGTGACACGCTTTATGGAAACGGCACGGACACCGCAAAAAAAACTGGCACGGACACCGAAAGTGCGGGTGTGTGTCACTTCCAGCCCACATCAAGACTTTTGCTTCATGCGTGTATGCTTGAAATTACGCATCCCATAACAGGCCAGCGCATGAAGTTCGAAAGCACCGCACCGTTTTGATTTTTTGTGTGGGCTTACACTACATTGCAACATTAACGTCGCACAAGGGGGTGTAGGGGCATCGTTCGCCGCGAGCAAAACGTGCGAGCGGCGAATGGAGCGCGGTAGCGCGTAACCCCGCAACACCCGGTTTGCCCGCCACAGGCGGGCAAATGCGCCCATATTCTTTTTCGTCTACTTTGATGTCATATTGACAACGCCATCCCAATCATCCGGAACGCCTTTCTCCAAAAAGGACATACATCTTGCAGAGAAAACAGCCGCAGTCTGATCCTCAGGATATTTTCGCGTTGCTGCGTCAAAAATCTTGCGGGCATCTTCAAAAGACTTTTGCAGATATAAATCTAGTCCGTTATGGAAAAGCTTGACAGACTCAATCAGGTTTTCGTTCAATTCTGCTTTTACACCAAGTATATTGTAAAGCTGAACCGGCGTATTTATACCGACGACGCGGACTTTATCCAATCGTCTTGCCAACAGAACACCCTTATGCTCACCAGAATTCGCTGCGTTCCAAGTCGTCTCTGAAACAAGGATCCATGAATGGTACACTTTGTTTACACCTTCCAGACGAGCCGCAAGGTTTACCGCATTACCCATCATGGTGTAGTTCATCTTACTTTCTGTACCCATATTACCAACAACCATATCACCAGTATTAATACCGATTCTGGTACATATCGGCATACAGATTTTACTAGGAATCACTCCGCTGGCAATCATTTCATCGTTGAATTTTGCCTCTGCCTGTTTCATTCGCACGGCAGAAATACAAGCACGCCAAGCATGATCCGCATAAGAAACCGGCGCTCCAACGAATGCAATTATAGCATCACCTTCGTATTTATCGATTGTACCGCCATTCTCAAGGATTATATCACTCAACAAAGAAAGATACTGATTAAGGAAGCTTACGAGCTCGGTCGGAGTAACTTTCTCTGATATCGTGGAGAAGCTTCTGATATCTGTGAAAATTGCCGTTATGTTCTTTTCCTCACCACCAAGCTTAAGTTTTGCAGGGTCGTTGACAATTTCGTTGACAACATCTTCTGAAACATATGTTGAAAGCGTACTGCGAAGGAACTTCTTGTCGCGCTCTGCATAAATGAATCGGTAAACAGTACAACTGATGTATCCCAAAAGCATGATGAGGAACGGGGGAACAACCTGTACATAAACCCTGAACAGAATCATCGGGAGTATACATGCAAAAAGAACTGCTACTATTCCGAAAATTCCCAGGAAATTCTGAACAAACGCACGGCTCAGATGTGAAACAGACGTCATCACGAGCAAAGCAGCTGACGCAATAAGCAGGGTTATCCACCACGGAACAGGAGTTATGAACTCGCCTGTCATTATGGTGTTATATACGTTCGCATGAGTACCAACGTTGGCATAGTGATTTTCGAACGGCGTTGTTCCAAGATCGGTAGATGCCGTTGCCGTATGTCCGATTATACAGAACGCATTGTTGTAGCTTTCGTGAAGCTTGGTAAATTCCTCGTTGTAATACTTAAGGTACAACTTATAGTTATCAAAAAGGAAAGAAAACACTTCCTCTATCTGCTTCTGAGTCGCCTCATCAGCATATTTGGCAGAAAACTCCTTGATATTGTCAAAATAATACGGATCGTTAAGTTCCGCGCATTCCTCAAAGAAAATGCGTCTTGCCTCAAAATATTCGTCAAAACGCGGATCGTCACGGGAGCGTGCAACTGCGGTAGCAAGCAGTTCTTCTTTCATAGCAGTTATATCATCGTATTCCGCAAGCAGATACCGAGCCGCATCGTAGAAAGGCAGATGATCGCCATACGCATCTATGAACTGTTTTTGTGCCGCAAAGCTTTTCAATATATTGATAATCTGTTTCTCGTAGTCGTCAATCTGCTTAAGAAACAGGAATGACTCGTATTTAAAGCTCTTTAGGAAGTCTTTCTTAATCCAGTTGACAAGCATGTTTCCATTTTCATCAAGAGGAATGATGATATCTTCTGTCTTATCCATACCCGGACGCTTTATATCGTGAAAGATGAGTTTGTTCCGCGTACGCTCTATTTTGGAAGGTTTGAGGACATCAAGAAGAGGGGCTGTCACAAGCTGAGCCGCATACCCGTCAGATTCATCGAACAAAAGTTTTACACGCCGTCTTGTACCGTCGCTATCCAAAACGATGTTCGTAAATCCAGCACCTGCCGATTTTTCAAGCATCTGCAAAAGAGCAGGTGTAAGACCTCGCTTAAGGCCCAAATCTGCAAGATAATTATCGCATTCCGGGTGAATATAACCATCGACATCCGTTACATTATCAAGAAGGATATTCTGTTTGACATATTCCAAAAGCTCATCGGAACTCTTTATATCCATATCCACGAAATTGAGGGTAAGCCAAGAATTACCGAAAAAAGCCAGAGAATCAGCAAAATATTGGTCATTATCGCGAGTAACTTCTGACGAGACAGATTCCTGCAAATCAGACAATTCCGGTTTTATTCCGTAATTGATTATCTCATCTATAAGCTCCAGAATCTCTTCATTTGAAAAATAACCTGAATCAATTGCATCCGCAAGATCCATTATATAGGACGTGATATTCTCGTCTGTCGTCTCGAATTTGTCCGCCAGCTTGCTTTCTGCATCAGGATTTATGCCAAGAGCAGACGGCGAAGTATACTCAATATCGAATGTGACACTGGAAGCACCCAGCTCCCTCATTCTGATGATTCCATCAGCAACTTTATCTCGTCCCCACGGGAATGTACCTATCTCTGCAATAGAAGCATCGTCTATTGCAACAATAACAATGTCATCCCTTTCCGTAGTCGCTGGTTTAAGCCTCATTATAAGGTCATAAAGCTTAAGCTCAAACGGCTCAATAACACTTAATGCCGTAAGCATAAAAACAACAAGAATTACAATTCCAGAAACAATAAGATCCCGGTGTACTTTAAACTGTTTTTTTGATGATAACGCTTCCATAATACTATTATAGCACGTAATACAAAATCTTTCGCACTTTTTTTCTGG
>JAIKVO010000090.1 GCA_024685655.1 Treponemataceae bacterium | reverse complement strand
CGGCTTGATACATGTAATTCTGATTTGATGCTTGACTCTGCGTTTGAATCGCCGGAAGCACTGAAAGGATATATTGATCATCCTGATCATGTAGCGGTCGCCACAACGAAGGTTCGTCCGTTCATGTCGATTCGCAGCAGCTTCGACTACGTGGTGGAATAAACGCTTTTGCTACACTGGAACTGCCGACGTCGTGTCGGCTCCCTGCGAGCGCCTGCGTGCGCTGACGGCACCGTCCATGGTGCCTTTTCACCAAAAACGCTGCGCACTGCTCGCCTTTTTGGTGCGCGCACTACGTTGGTTGGTTCAATTTTTCGCAAAAAAAAACAACCTTCCAGCTTGGAAAGTTGTTTTGCTTAGCCGACTATTGGACTTGAACCAACCACCTGCGCGTTACGAATGCGCTGCTCTACCGGATGAGCTAAGTCGGCGAAACTTAATAAAGGATAACAGAAAAAAAACTTATGGTCAATAACTGCAAAAGACGCTGAATTGCCGGAAAACAGAAGGGGCGTTGCGGGGCTGTCGCTTGAAGCCCCGCTAGAAAGGGGGAGCCCACAACGCGTCCGTAGCGAAGCTTCACGCGGTGTGGGCGAGGGGAAAGGCTTTTCCCCCCTTTGTTATCAGTTATGACTGTCTCATCATTGACTTTTGATCAACGATACGTTTCATATCAACGATGTTGTTTACGACGATGTTGTTGTCGTAGATTTCGATACGGCGCTTCTCGACGAACTTGTTCAATTCGTCACGTACTGTTTCTACAGGCAAACCTGCCCAATGAGAAAGGTCTTGCACTGTAATGTTGAATTTGCGTGAGCGATCCGCATGGTTCGGAGTTGGGTTCATCTCGTCGAACATCAGGAACACATCCGCGATACGGGCTTGGATATCCGGCATTACAAGAATCTTGAAGCGGCGCTTTTGGTCGTATATGCGCTTGCAGAAAAGTTTAAGAAGAATAAGCGCAATCTGCGGATTTCCTGTTATAAGAATCTCGAAATTCTCCTTGTTGAATTCAAGAACTTCGACTGTATCAATCGCGACGCATGTAGCCGAGCGTGGTGTGTTCTCAAGAATGGCCATCTCGCCGAAGAATTCCGAAGGCATAAGAATGTCGAGATTCTTTTTGACACCGTTGACGCATTTGACTAGCTGAACTTGTCCGGACTGAATTAAATAAAAGCAGTCGCCAGGCTCGTATTCCGAAATGATAACATCACCCGGATTGAATGTCTTTGCGAATCGTGAGAAAGCTGGCAATGAGAACTGTTTCATTGCGCCCATCGAGCTTCCCCCAGAAATAATTGAGCCGCTGGATTCTCTTGTGGCTCCTCGTGCTGCTTGTAAATCAGCACGTTTTTTCGCATCGGTATAAAGCTTTGCTATGGCATTTTTGTTAGGTGCTGTCGGGAAGCGGGTAAGTGCTTTAAGACAAACGTCACAGCATGATTTGTATTGCTCGTCGTTGTAAAAACTTTGTGCCACGAGTTGCATTCCTGTGTACTGTGTAACACCGTCATTGCTGTTTAGAATAGATTCAATTTTCTTGTGGATGGAACGGAGCTGATTTGAGAATACTCGCAGCATTTTCATGATAATCTGCTTGTTGCTGCTGAAAAGTGCCTCGAACTCAGATACTGTCATGGAGATTGTGAGTGAATCCGTTACTACTGTTGCTGTTTCTTCTCTTGGGAAATGACCAAAAGCAGATTTTACTCCGAAAAACTCTCCCTCTCGTATATATTCCGTAACGGGTGCGCCTGTTTCAATATCAGTACTGGTGAGAAAAATCACGCCTTTTTGAAGAATGAAAATGCGCTCATCCTTATCGCCTGAAAAGTAAATTATGGATCCTTTGGTGTATTGTACTGCTCTTGGCATTGCAAAATCCTCTTAATATGCAATTGTATTCTAACACAAAAAAGAAAAATATGCTATTGTTTTTTTATGATAGATCTACATACTCATTCATCGGCATCTGACGGCGAATATTCACCCTCTCAGCTTGTTTTTTTTGCAGCTGACAAAGGAATTTCCGTTCTAGCGCTGACAGATCACGATACAGTGCAGGGGCTCGATGAGGCGGCAGCTGCTGCGGAAGAAAAACAAATAACATTTATAAAAGGAATTGAAATAAATATAAACAGACCTAGGGGTGAGTTTCACCTTTTGGGGCTTGGCTTGCAGAAAATCGCGCCTGAACTGGAGAATCTTACGAAGCGACTTCAGACAGAAAGAATCGCGCGGAACCGGACAATTATCGAAAGTATGCAGGCTGACGGTTTTTCTGTTGATTACGCTGAGCTGGAAGAAACTTTTTCGGGGCAGTGCATCGGGCGGCCTCACATAGCGGCGTATCTTGTTGAAAAACGGATAGTCCGGCGGCGGCAACAGGCGTTTGACAAATATATCGGGCACGGTCGCCCTTATTACCGCAGCAAGCAGGGTGCGGAGCTGCCCGAAGCAATTGAAGCTATTTTGGCAAGCGGCGGCATTCCGGTGATCGCGCATCCGCTTTCTCTTTACATTTCGTGGGGAAAAATGGAGGAGACGCTTTCTTGGCTGCATGACGCCGGTATTCAGGGGCTTGAGGCGTGGCATCCTGGGGCTAAGGTGTCGTCTTGCCGCCGGTTGGAAGAAATGGCGCGGCGCATAGGTTTTTTCATCACGGCAGGCAGCGATTTTCATGGTGAGGCTGTGCGGGCAGACAGAAAACTGGGGCATACTGCCGGGAAAATAGAAATAGCGGATACTTATTGGACTGACGAGTTGGAGCCTGCGTTGCGTGGGTGCTAGACTTCTTTTGCTTTGGAAACAGAGCCGCGGTTTTCTATGTACGCTGGTAAAATGACAGAGCTGCAAGATTCTCCGTTCATCTTGCGTACCAACAGCTCTGCGGCTGTCATGCCTTTTTCGAATCCCGGCTGATGCGCTGTCGTCAATCCGGACTTAATTATACTTGAAATAGGCAGATCATCAAAAGAAACGATAGAAATATCTTCTGGAATTTTAAGCCCCAGCTCTTCTGCGGCACAATAAAACCCAAGAGCTTGGATATCACCCATGCAGAACACAGCTGTCGGTCGGTTTTGTTCCATAAGATGCATCTTCGCAATTTCGTAAGATTTGGAGAAAGACGTATCGGATTCAAGAAACCTGAATCGTTTCTTTACTTCATCGGAAAGATTGTGTTTCTTTATAGAAGATTCTATTCCATTTCGGCGGGCATCCGTTGTAGTTGAATGAATCCCCTCTGTGATATCAACCGCAATAGGCTTCAGCGCGCAAAAACTTATCCTGGTATGGCCGTTGTCGAGCAGCAGGTCCATCAGTTCTTCGGCGAGCTTTTTGTCATCTATTCCGACATTTGTATATTCATCGGTGACCGTGGCATCTATTGTGATGTAAGGCATGTTTCTCAGCTTGAAAGTTTCATGAACGGAACTGTATTTATCGACACCAAGAATAATCATGCCGTCAACAGCTGCATTTTGAATTGTATGTTCTACAATCCCTTTGAACGGGGAAAGCAGCGTAAGCGCAAGCCCGGCGCGGTCGCAAATGGCACCAACGCCTCTGACGAGCTCCGAGATATATGGGTTCTGAAAAACATCGGTAATTGATTGCGGAAACAAAAGCCCGATTGTCTGAGTCTGGTGAGTTGCTAGTATCCTAGCGACCGGATCCGGTGAGTATCCTATTTCTTTCGCAATTTTCATTATCCGTTCATAAGTTTCTGAAGAAATACGTTTTGGATTGTTAAATGCAAAAGAAACTGCTGTTTTTGAAACTCCGGCTTTTTCTGCCAGCTCTTTTATTGTGACTTTCATTTTTCGCGTGTTTTTTCCTTTGGTTGTGGCAAAATACTTTTGAAACGGCAGATTGCCTAATGTACTATGCGAAATACGCTATAAATACACAGAAATTATACGAACAGCATAAAAAACAGTCAAGTAAATCGGTTTAATTATATAAAAGTTATAGAATTCAGAATTTGGCGGGGCCGCCAGCAAGCTGAACAACTTGTTAGGTCGCGACAGATTATGGCGAGTTGTACAGCTTGCTGGCGCCGGGCTTTGCGCCATTCCGTATGGGCTACGCGCCATACTCCAGCCGCTCCCTCAGCGGTGTTTTCGAAACTCAACCGCCGCTTCGTCCAGTGGCCGCCTGTGGCGTGGCTCCAATCCCTCCCCGGTGGGCATGGTTGCTAAGGAATTGTATTAAAATGCTCGCTCACGCGAGCTGGCAATCCATGCCCGGTGGGCATGGTTGCTAAGGAATTGTATTGAAATGCTCGCTCACGCGAGCTGGCAATCCCTCCCCTAAAAAGCAAAATTTCAAAAAAAATATCATTTTTTTTCCTCAAAAAGTGATATTTCTCGTTTTAATTGTCTAATAATAATTATGCAGGGATTGTTGAAGGGGTTTAGTGCAATTCCCTGTTGTGCCATACGGGCCGCTCGGAATCGTTTTTTTGTGAGTTCTTTTTCCGGTTTCGGGCGGCATTTTTTTTACGCTTTCAAATTTGGAGGAAATATGCAGATAATAGGATTTTCACCTTTTGGATACGAAGGTTCGCTTGTTACCGTGGAAGTTGATTTGCGCCGTGGAATTCCTGCCGTAGATTTAGTAGGCCTTGCTGATAACGCTGTGAAGGAAGCCAGGGAAAGAATGCGGGCGGCAATCCGTAACTCAGGTTTTGAGTTTCCGCCGGAACGGGTGCTTATAAGCCTTTCTCCGGCGGATGTTAAGAAAGAAGGCGCGGGGTTTGATCTTGCTATTGCACTTGCTGTGCTGGACGCACAGCAAAATGGATCTTCACGCACATCCGCAAATGCATCGAGTGTAGCACCCGTTCCTGTACCGACTTATGGTTCTGCACCGCCCGACAACAACTTTGCCGATTTCCAGATACTCGTCATGGGTGAACTTGAGCTTTCTGGTAAAATTCGACCAGTTCGTGGCGTTCATTGTGCTGTCTCTTCTGCGCTGGAAAACGGAATAAGATACTGCATCATTCCGGAGGAGAACGCCGTTGAAGCCGGTGCGTTCGCTGAAATGACAGTTTCAACAGTGAAAGATCTTACAGAGGCTCGCTACGAGTATATGCGTATAGCCGCTGAATGCTCAGAAAAAAAGAATAACGGAGCAGAAAAGCCGTCTTCTGCAAAAAGCAGCCTTTTTTCAAATGTGGCAGATGTCGAATTCGCGCCAATAACAGAGGAAGAAGATTTTGCTTTTGTTTCCGGGCAGAAAGGATTGGTGCGTGCTCTTCAGGTTGCTGCTGCAGGCGGACATAATTGCATGGTTTTTGGCCCGCCCGGCTGTGGAAAAACTCTTGCATTGCAGCGGTTTCCGTCATTATTGCCACTTCTGAGCGGAAAAGATGCCGCCGAAGTTACGCGAATTTACAGCATTGCCGGTCTTCTTCCGCCTGATGTCCAGCTTGTAAGAACACCGCCTTTCCGTATTCCGCATCAAGGTGCGAGTCTGGAAGGTATGGTCGGCGGCGGCATCGGTTGCAGACCGGGTGAAATATCCCTTGCGCATAACGGTGTTCTTTTTCTTGATGAAGCAGCTGAATTCCGCTCTTCGGTGCTCCAGTCGCTTCGCGTTCCAATGGAGAACGGAACAATAACTTTAAGCCGGGCGGGCAGGCATACTGTTTTTCCGGCGCAGTTCCAACTTTTAATTGCGACTAATCCATGTCCGTGCGGCAATTATGGAAGCCCCGACAAAATCTGTTTGTGCAGTCAAAGAGCTGTTGATCAGTATTGGAAAAAGTTTTCATCTCCGCTTTTGGATCGCGTTGATATACGGTTCCCTGTTTTTGGGAACGCAGTGTCGCTTGTGAAAAGTCGTGATGAAATCAACAGGCATGAATCTGTTTCATCCGCGGAGCTTCGTAAAGATATTGCCAGAGCTGTAAAGACTCAGCTTGAACGGCAAGGAAAGAAAAACAGCAGGCTTTTACCAGAGGAAATCCAGTATTATTGCAAGCTTTCTGCAGAATGTAAGGATATTTTGGCGAAGGCGGTGGAAAAAAACGATTTTTCAGCGAGGGCGGTTCACAGCTGCATGAAACTCGCCCGTACAATAGCTGATATGGCAGGTTCTTTCGATATCCGCGCGCAAGATCTGGAAGAGGCCATAGGATTAAGAAAAACTGAGGGAAGTATTGATATCTGTTTTGCTTCTTTGTAAAATAACAACAACTTTTAAATAACGTGAGGTCAGTATGAAAGCGGAAACATTGTGTCTTCATGCAGGATATTCTCCAAAGAATGGAGAGCCGAGAGTTGTGCCGATTGTCCAGAGCACGACATACAGATTTGATTCAACGGAGCATGTTGCAGCTCTTTTTGACAAGCCTACGGAGTATATGTATTCCCGTTTTGCGAATCCTACTTGTGACGCGGTAGAGAAAAAAATCGCGGCTTTGGAAGGTGGTGTCGGAGCGATGCTTACTTCTAGCGGCCAGGCTGCGTCCCTCTGTTCTATACTCAACCTTTGCTCGGCTGGAGACAGTTTCATTGCCAGTACATGCATTTACGGCGGCACAGTCAACCTTTTCAGCGTGACGCTTAAAAAACTCGGTATTGAGTGCATTTGGGTCAAAGCCGATGCTACTCCGGACGAAATCCGTGCCGCTTTTAAGCCTAATACGAAATGCGTTTTCGGTGAAACAATAGCGAATCCGGCTTTGACGGTGTTTGACATCGAGAAATGGGCTGCTGTCGCTCACGAAAAAAATGTTCCGCTCATCGTGGATAATACTTTTGCTACTCCTATCCTGTGCCGCCCGTTCGAGTGGGGATGTGACATCGTTATCCACTCTACGACTAAATATATGGACGGTCATGCATTGCAGGGCGGCGGTGTGATCGTGGACAGCGGCAAGTTTGACTGGGTAAAAGCAAACAAAGCTACGGGCTTTTTCGCAGACATGGTTGAGCCGGATGAAAGTTATCATGGCTTGAATTACACAAAAGAATTCGGCAATGCGGCATATATCATAAAAGCCCGCACGCAGCTTATGCGCGACTTTGGCTGTTACCCCGCCGCCCAGAGCGCGTTTTATCTGAATCTTGGTCTGGAAACACTTCCGCTTCGCATGGAGCGTTACTGCTACAACGCAATGAAAGTCGCCGAATTTTTCAAAAGCTCCGACAAAATTGCAAGCGTCACATACCCAGGCTTGCCGGATGACAAGTCTCACGCGCTGGCAGAAAAGTATCTGCCAAAAGGTTGCAGCGGCGTAGTTTCTATAAGCATTAAAGGCGGCCGCAATGCCGCAATCCGTTTTATGGATGATCTTAAACTTGCGAGTGATGAGGTTCATGTAGCGGATATCCGTACTTGCGTTCTTCACCCTGCCAGCGCGACGCACCGCCAGCTAACTGACGAGCAACTTGTGGCAGCTGGAATTGATGGTGGCATGGTTCGTTTCAGCTGTGGTCTGGAAAATATTGACGATATAATCGACGATATAAAACTTGGCCTTGCTGCCATATAATACAGACGAAAATTAGAGAGATTTTATATGGACTCTGTTTTTTAGGGCGGAGTCCATATGTTTTTTAAAGCTATGTGGTTTCTGCCATTGTTTTTTTAAATATTTATGCTACAATATAGCTAGTATGTATGGTAAAAAGGTTTTAATCGCATTAATCATTGTATTGATTTCTCTTTCCGGGCTTTTCGCACAGAATCCCGATGAAGTCTCAAGAATGATTGAGACTGAAGAAGTTTCTGTCGGGCAAGTAGGCTACTTCCTGGCAGTGTATTTGGAACTCGTTCCTGATGTAGCAAACGGTCGTGCTTCTCTTGATGCCCTTGAGACAGCTGGTTACGGTGTTTTCCGTAATGCAGATGCTCCTATTTCTCTTTCCCAGTTAGCCGGTCTTTGTATGAAGGTATGGAATATTAAGGGTGGATTAATGTATTCGATTTTCAAATCTAACCACTATGCATTCCGTGAGTTTCAGTCGAAAGGATACATTTCGTTCTCAGAAGATCCAATGTCGCATGTTTCAGGATATCGGGCTTTGAATCTGATTTACAAATGCCTTGAATTTGAAGGCAATACGGTTACTGAGAAAGAACAAAGCCAGGAAAATAGCGGAGAAGAAGAATGAAAAAACGTTTTTTAATTATATTGATAAGTGCATTTTTGATTTTCTCTGTTGTATCACCTCTTGCTGCGTTTGATGGTGGTGGTCAGCTTGATACGAATATCATGCTTGCTGGTCAGAATTGGTTTAACGATAATTTTGCCGGTGTCGCAGGTGCGTCAGAGAAAGGAACTGGTTGGTTCAGAACTCCGCTTCCTCTTGGAACTCTTTCAATAGAAGCTAACTGGACTTTCAATATCAGCTATGGTGTCGTATGGCCTTTGACGCTTCTTGATGCACAAGTTTTTACGTTAGGAAATACACTGGATGTAAATCTTGTGAAATACAATCTGCCGCTTTCTATTGCAGATTTTAAGATGGATATAAACATCGGACGTTTTGCGCTTTCTGATTCAACCGGATTGATTTTTAATCAGAACATCGACGGACTGTATGTTTCTATGCCAATTTCGCTTTTTTCTGTGGCAGCCGGAGCCGGTTATACAGGATTACAGAATGCCAAGACGACAGCAGTTTACAAATATCCTGTAACGACATCGCCTTCTTCTATTTATCAGTTTGCACCGGGATATGTTGCGCTTTTTACAAAGGCTTCTGCTCCGAATATCATTGGCGGACAGTCTTTCGAGGCTGAAGTCAATATGTTCGTCAATTGTAATACGGTTGCGCTGGCAGAAGGTGCTATAGGGTTGCATCGTTCTTATGCGACGATTAGTGCGCGCGGACCTGTAATTCCGCTTTTGTATTACAATGCGGCTTTCTCGTTCGGATTTGCTTTCGGCTCACAGACAAAAGTTGGAATTATGGGAAAGGGTGGTATTTCCTTCTATCCTAATTTCTTGTCTTCTGCTCTTTCGTTCACTACAGTTTTTGCGACGAATGGGTTTATACCGTTCACCGATATTCCTGTTTCTGTTGATGGGAAAATTCATTGTTCTGATCTGCTGAAACTTGCTTTCTCTTATTCGTTTAAGCCGACGGACAAATGGCTTGCGAATACAGAGTTTGATCTGTTGTATACTTCTCAGGAAGGTTCATCGTCATTTATCCTTGATGTGTTGCAAGGAACTCTGAGCGCTAAGTTTCAGTGGTTAAGCGATGTTTGTTTGGTTGCTACTGGTGGTGTGGTGATACCTATGGCCACGTCACGTGTTTCATACTTTACAGGTTCTGTCAGGGCGCAGCTTTCATTCTGATGGAAAATGTGTTTCATGCCCATTTTGGGTTTAGGAGGCGAATATGTCTTTTTTGAAAAAGATTCTTGCTGTTACTATTTTTTGTTGTATTTTTGCATCGTTAGGTGCTGTGGAAGTTAGAGTCGTTGAGGTAAGTGGAAAAGTTGAAGTCCAGAAGGGCGATAAATGGGTTGCTGTTTCAAAAGGCGATATTCTGTCTGCTGGTTCTGTAATTTCGACTGGCTTTAAATCAGAAGCTGTCATTGCGCTTGACGAAACTGTAATAAAGGTAAAGGCACTGACGCGACTTACCATAGAGCAGCTTTTCGAGAAGGACGGAAATAAAGCTTCTTCTGTTTATCTTGATACAGGTTCTATTTCTGCGGATGTAAAACCTGCAGAAAACAAGCGCGTCGGTTTCTCTGTAAAAACACCGGCTGCGACCGCTTCTGTACGAGGAACGAGTGGCGATGTCTTCTCGGACGGAACTGTAGTGGGTACATCAGGAAAGTGGTGTATAACAGGTCCGGAAGCAAAGATTGTTTTTAACCAAAATGCTGTGGTCGCAGATCTTTCGTCATCAGATGAAACTTCTTCGGAAAATGGAGAACCTGTTGTAGGTGCTGAGCAAATGGCATCAGAATCAGTTGATGCTCTTGCTTCTTCTGTTGAGACACCAGCCGAACAACCGTCTGTCACCGGCATTTGGGAAGATTTTGATTTCTCATATCCTGATGTACCAGGTGCGGTATATGTAAATGCAGGTGAGAATGCTATTGTTTCTGGAGGTTCTTTCATTACGCCGCAGGAAAATAAAGTTCAACAGACCACAGGCAATACTGGTGTTCAGTTGCTTAGTGAAACAGAGAAAGTTGTGCCGGTTGCACCGCAGGCTGTTACGGAGTCATATGTAAGACCTTCTGCAGAAACTGTCGTTGTTCCTGAGAAGCCGAAGTACGGAACAGTTCAATTGACCATAACATTGCCTACACTATAAAGGAGGGTTTTATGAAAAAAATCTATAAAATTGCAACTGTTGTTTTTGTTGTGTTGCTTGCCGTTGTTCTCTCTGGTTGTGATTTCTTTACGTCTGTAGGGCAATCAGTAGGAAATGTCGGTGTTAATTTGGCTAACGGTGGAAATCCTGGAGATACAACTTCTAGAGTAACTATAGATGTGTATGCTTTTTTGTATTCTGTAGATGATAACGGAAGTTATTCAAAAAGGGATTACTTGGAAAAAATAACGGAAAAGAACAAAGAGGCTAATGACGGTCAAGATGTTCAGCTTACGTTCAAGACAAAAGTCAGGGAAGGAACTAAGGTAAAAGTCGTAATTGGCTTGGTGACAAGAGGTGCCGGAACTCAGAACAAGAATTATTTAGGTTCGACAGAGATTATGGTAATTGAAGGAGATAAAACAAATACTCCTACAAATCCTGTACTCTTTGCGGAAACGGATGAAACAGATTTTAAGCGTTTGTAACAACGTTTTTCTGTGATGAAAAGGTGTTATGTGGTTTTAATCCGTATAACACCTTTTTTATTTCTTTGATTTTTTTCCGGGAGCATCTGCTGACATGAATCCCAGTATGCTGCCGCAAATCCCCCCTGCAATATGTGCGATAATTGTGACAGCTGAGTTTCCGGTGCTTGTGCTGACAAGGAATTCTTTTCCTATGTATGTCACGCATACAAGGATAAAAGTCAACGGAATTTTTGTTTTATCTATCGTTGTGTAAGAAGAAAGCAATATCATCATGAAGACAGTGCCGCTTGCCCCCATAAGTACTGACGGTATAAAACAAGCGTTGATTATTCCAGTGACGAACGCGGTTATTGTAATCATCAGGGCAAGAAGCCCGCTTCCAAATTTGTCTTCAAGCGCAGGTCCTAGCAGTAGAATAAAAGCCAAATTTCCTGTAAGCTGATTCCAATCTGTATGACCGAAAACATGCAGAAAAAGACGGATATAGTGAATGGGAGCTTTCCAGTTGAAAGCGACATCGCTTGCTTGGCTGCCGGGTGCGGTGAAAATAATAGGAAGATTTTGGAATCTGTCTTTCAAAAAAATAACTACAATGCAAATGAGTGCGAAAGTAAGCGTGACTGGTGCGTTGTAGACAACGCCGATATGATCTTTCTTTTTTGACGTTGATTTTTTTGAAGAAGTTCGTTTCGGTTTTTGGATGGTTTTTACTTCGACAGATGGTACGGTTCCTGCGTTATTGCTAAAAAGCGATTCCTGATTATCAAATTCGTTTTGCATATTAATATTTTCGGTTCATAATGACTGATATTAACGATTTATGTGTTATAATGTAGAGTAGGTTCAAAAAGTAAGAATTTTGGAGCTACTGTTTGAATGGAAAAATGAACTGGAGAATTGAAGAATTTGCCGACAGTGCTGTAGTCACTGAAGAAGAAGTTACGGCACCAGACAGTTATAATGTCGTCCTCTATAATGATGATTACACGACAAAAGAATTCGTTGTGTCTTTGCTTATGGAAATTTTCAGCAAAGCGGAAACAGAAGCTGTGTCGCTTATGGAGACTGTGCATAAGCGAGGTTCTGCTGTTATCGGAGTATACAGTTTTGATATAGCAAGAACGCTCGCAGCTGCGACAATACAGAATGCCCGTAAAAACGGATTCCCTCTGCGTTGTGAGCTGGAGGTTGCATGACACTTGCCATTGAGCTTCAAAAAGTTCTTGACAAGGCTGTCTTAACCGCTAGAAAAAAGAAACATGGATTTGTAACACCTGAACATATTCTGGCAGCTGCACTTGAACTTGGATCAATACAAGATCTTCTGTTGGTATGTGGTGCAGATACGGAGTTTATCCGCTCCGGCGTATATTCCTACCTTAACAAGCAGGTTCCGTGCATGGAAGATACGGAACCTATGCAGACGCTCGGTTTCCAATCGCTTTTGCAACGCGCAGTTATGCATTGTGCCGCTGCCGAAAAAAAGACTGTAGAGCTTACGGATGTGCTTGTATGCATGTTTGATGATTCTCGCGAATACTGTTCGTATTATTTGCGAAAAGGTCATTTGGACAAGCTCCGCCTTATGGAAGTTCTTAGTTTCAACGCCTATGGAACAGAAAGTCCGTATTCTTCTGCAGAAAACTTTGCTTTGGACGCGGCCGAGGCGGAAGAACTGAAAAAATCTGTGCCGCGTGATGATGCGCGCGACAACGAGCGCGATGACGGACGAGAAGTTTTACGTGACAATGACCGCGATGCAGCGCGTGATGATGATGCTGATTCGGCTGATATTTCGGAAAATGGCGTGCGTCCTGGTGCTTCAAAGCTACGTCGCGGAAGAGATACGCGCTCTGCACTTGAAAGATATACGCGAAACCTTACAGAAGAGGCGGCAGACGGTCGTTTTGATGTTCTTGTGGGGCGGGATGCAGAAATTGAGCGGACGATACAAGTCCTTTGTCGCCGTGTGAAAAACAACCCGATTCATGTTGGCGATGCCGGTGTTGGAAAAACAGCCGTTACTCAGGGGCTTGCGCGGCGCATTGTGGATGGAGAGGTTCCCGATGTTCTTCGCGGAGTTTCTATTTATGCGCTCGATATGGGCTCGCTTATTGCGGGTGCGAAATTCCGTGGAGATTTTGAGGATCGCCTGAAAAAAGTTGTTGACGAGCTTCTTAAAAAGAAGAATTCTATTCTATATATAGATGAGATTCATACTATTGTCGGAGCCGGTGCGGTTTCCGGGGGAACGCTTGATGCGGCGAATCTTTTGAAACCAGTGCTTTCTGACGGACGGCTCAGATGTATCGGTTCCACGACGTTCGAAGAATATTCCAAGACATTCGAGAAGGACAGGGCGCTTGCGCGTCGTTTCCAAAAGATAGAGATACAGGAGCCTACGACGGCTGAAGCTGTCGAAATCCTTAGGGGACTCCGTTCACGATACGAGGAATTCCATCAGGTACGCTACACAGACGAAGCTCTCGTCTCTGCGGTGGAGTTGTCAGTGCAGTTTCTTCAGGAAAAGCGTCTTCCTGATAAAGCCATTGACATAATGGATGAGGCTGGGGCTTGGATGCGTATTCATCCTGAGTATCCAGGGGTTCATGGTCGGAAAGGGAATACTGACCGATGTTCAGATGAAGCAGAGAAAGTTGAAAACACTTACGAAGCCGATTCTGAAATGGCTGCCGCCGGAGCAAGGAATGTTCAGGCGGTACCACGGGGCGCGGATTTTGACAGCAATGAAGATGATGCGTGCCCGGTCGTTGATACACATATTATAGAGAAACTTATAGCAAAAATGGCAAAGGTTCCTGAGCGTTCCGTGGCAGCGGACGAGAAAGCCCAGTTGCGTGATTTGGAGACTTTGCTTTCGAAACGCGTGTTTGGACAAGAAAAAGCAGTTTCGCTTTTGGCTCAGGCTGTAAAACGTTCGCGGGCCGGTTTCAGAAATCCGGACAAGCCAGCCGGATGCTTTCTTTTTGCTGGACCAACAGGCGTTGGAAAAACAGCCCTCGCGGTGGCTCTTGCGGATATCCTTGGTTTGAAACTGCTTCGCTTTGACATGAGCGAATACCAGGAGAAGCATACTGTAAGCCGTCTTATTGGTTCGCCGCCTGGTTACGTCGGCTTTGAGGAAGGCGGACTTCTTACGGATGCAATTCGTCGCGAGCCTTATTCTGTTGTGTTATTGGATGAAATTGAGAAAGCTCATCACGATATATACAATCTTTTGCTTCAAGTAATGGACTATGCTTCTTTGACGGATAATCAGGGACGGAAAGCGGATTTCCGCAACACGATAATAATAATGACGAGTAATGCAGGCGGCGCAGAACTGGCTAAGCCTTTAATCGGATTTGGAAGTACCGTGCAGACTGAGGAAGTAGTCAACGAGTCTGTGGGCAGCATTTTTACGCCAGAATTTCGCAACAGACTTGATGCGATTGTTCCGTTTGCGCACCTTGATATTGATGTTATGAAAGATATCGTTCGTGCTGAGGTTGATAAGCTAGCTGCACGGCTTTCACACAAAAAAGTGGAGCTTTCTATTACCGATGATTGTGTGATGTATTTTGCTGAGAAAGGTTGCTCGCCTGAATACGGTGCGCGGAACGTGAGCCGTCTAATAGACAGCGAAATATCTTCAATTCTTGTGGATGAAGTTCTTTTCGGGCATCTTGTAGAGGGCGGCAAAGCTGTTTGTGGTTTGAACGCAGAACGGACTGCCGTAGTTATTTCCTATGGGATACCATAAGATCAAGTTTCCTGACCCGGAGCTGGCGCAGGACGGGTATTTATGCTATGGCGGCGATCTTTCGTGCGATTTGCTGCTTTCTGCGTATTATCAGGGGATTTTTCCGTGGTATTCGGAGGGGGAGCCTATTTTGTGGTGGTCGCCTGACCCTCGCTTCGTGCTTTTCCCAGAAGAGCTTCATGTTCCGGCCCGGTTGGATCGCTTTTTACGCCGCAACGAGTCTTTGCCAGAAAAAGAAAAGTTCGTTTTTACCATGGACGCGTCTTTCCGAGCTGTAATTACGGCTTGCTCTTCTGTAGAACGCCCTAGGCACGACGGCACTTGGATAACGCCCGAAATGATTGAAGGATATTGCGATTTTCATGAAGCCGGATACGCGCATTCGTTTGAGACTTGGCAAGGCGGAAACCTTGTCGGTGGTTTTTACGGTGTTCAGCTTGGCTCGATGTTCTTTGGTGAGTCTATGTTTTCACTCGTGCCGGAAGCTTCTAAGTGCGCGTTCGTCAATTTTATGCGGATTTTCCGTTCATGCGGCGGGCGGCTTTTGGATTCACAAATTTATACGGATCATGTCGCGCGATTTGGCGGCAGAAATATTTCGCGCTCGGCGTTTCTCCGGCTTGAAAGCAATTATTTGTACGACCAACTAGACCAGGATATTGCTTCCTTCTATGAATGATCTGGTTTGAGGAAGATATAGCGGTAATATAGTGAATAAATACAGGAACAATGTAGCGGCTGTTCATCGGTTCTGGCTTGAACTGATTTTCCGTCGCTACGCTCCGGTAGCTATAGGAAAAGTATTTTAAATGTTTGCTCGCGCAAACTGGCTATCGCACACAGGCTGCCAGC
>JAIKVO010000048.1 GCA_024685655.1 Treponemataceae bacterium | reverse complement strand
ACTATGCATTCCCAATGCCTTCAATTCCAGAAATGGGAACATTCTGGGATGCAATGGGTAACGCAAGCAAGAACATTTGGGATGGCGCAAACGTAAAAGCAGAGCTTGATGCTTGTAACGCCACAATCCTTGGCAAATAATTTAGTCAGTTGAAAACAGAGCTGAATATCGAGTTAATAATTAACGATGGCTGTCATTTAATAGCTGCGTAGTTACCAATGAAAAGCTGCGTAGCCGGCAGGCTGTGTGTAATGTATTGACAAACGTAGTGAGGAACCTACATTACACACAGAATGACGGCGAGAGCAGCTGTTTGATGATAGCAGCTTTTAATCGAAAGCAGTGTTGGCGAAAGCATCACTAGAACATTCTGAAGTATTCGATATTCACTCTGTTTTAATACAGGAGGCATTATGACCGGTAATCTGCCTATAGACGGAAGCGCAGCTAAAAAAATCAAAGTGTCTGCTTCCTGCTTCATGGGCTTGGCTCATGTTATATACCTAAAAAACTACATCAAAGGCTTGCTTTTTGCCTTGGTGGAGTTCATTTTCATCGCTTTTATTCCGACGATTGCGCAAAAACTGATTAATCTTGTCACTCTCGGTGATCCTCAGCCAGACATCCCTATTAAGCAGCGCGATAATTCTATGTTCATGCTCATTGATGGCGTTCTTGTTCTTGCCATTAACGCGATTTTTGTAGTCGCTTATATCTTATCTGTAAAAAGTGCGCAAAAAGACTACAAGGAATATTGCCGCAAAAAGGCATTTTCCCCTCAAAAAGAAAACTTGAAAAAAACGCTCGGCAGTGCTTTCCCAATTGCGGGTCTTGCTCCGGGCTTTATCCTTATACTCGTGTTTGTTGTTGTTCCGCTCGTCTTCTCGGTGTGCGTAGCGTTCACAAACTACTCATCGCCGCATCATCTTCCACCGAACAACACGGTAGATTGGGTTGGCATGGACAACTTCAAAGCTCTTTTGACCGGTGATACTTCATGGTCACAGGGTTTTTCTCGTGTTGCTATTTGGACGCTAATTTGGGCTATAGCAGCGACTGTAACTTGCTATTTCGGCGGTCTTATCGTTGCTGTACAGCTAAAAGAGCTTCACATAAAAATCTCTGCGTTTTTCCGTTTTATCTTCATCCTGCCGTATGCGGTTCCTTCCGTTGTAAGTATGCTCGTATGGAAGAACTTGCTGAACGGTACTTTTGGAACGGTAAACAGGACTCTTATGGCGTGGGGTCTTATAACGGAGCCTATCCCGTGGCTCGGTTCTGCCACACTTGCACAAGTTACTTGTATTCTTATTAACTTGTGGGCTGGTTTTGGCTATTTCATGCTTCTCGCACTCGGCACAATGACGGCTATTCCACAGGATATGTACGAGGCTGCGCGTATTGATGGCGCAAACCGTTTCCAAATCCTTCGCCGCATAACGCTTCCGCTTGTACTTTACCAGACGATGCCGCTTATAATCATGTCTTTTGCTCATAATATCAACAACTTTGGTGCCATATTCTTCCTTACTGGCGGAAATCCGACTGTCGCCGACAGTACAACGACGCTCGCCGGTGGTACTGATCTTCTTGTAACATGGATATATAAGCTTACTATTACGCTGTTGAAATACAATTATGCCTCAGTTATTGCTGTACTTATCTTCATTGTTCTTGCACCGTTCGCAATCTTCAATTTCAGGCAGACAAAAGCTTATAAGGAGGGAGAAGTATGAAATCCCGCGGTTATGTATTCGACAAAATAAACAGAACAGTAATCTATGTAATATTTACGATAATAACGATTCTTGTAATTTATCCGCTCGTGTATGTTGTGAGCGCCGCATTCTCACCGGGAAACGGTATTGCGTCCGTAAACATCGTACCGTTTGGCGATGGTTTTACTCCGGTTCACTTTGTCCACTTGTTCAAGAATACCGATTATGGCAATTGGTTCCTGAACACGCTCAAAGTAGCTGTAGCAACGTCTCTTGCGACGATATTCGTAGCTTCTCTTGCGGCGTATGTTTTCTCGCGCTTTAAGTTCAGCCTTAAAAAGCCGTTCCTTATGTCGCTCCTTATTTTGCAGATTTTCCCATCATTCGTCGGAATGGTTGCAATCTACGTAATCCTGATGCGTATCGGCGGTCTTAACACGCTGTGGGGACTTGTTCTGGTGTATGTCGCCGGAAACACACCGTACAACACTTGGCTTGTAAAGAACTACATGGATACGGTTTCCAAAAACCTTGATGAAGCTGCTCGCATCGATGGTGCAGGACATTTCCGCATTTTTGCGACGATCATCCTGCCTATCGCGCGTCCGATAATCACGTTCCTTGGAATTACGAGCTTTACAGGCCCTTGGATGGACTATATCTTCCCGAAGATGGTCCTGCGTTCGCCCGAAAAACAGACGCTCGCGCTCGGACTTTTCAGCTTTGTAACTGATAAAAAGAACGAGTTTACAACGTTTGCGGCGGGTTCACTTATTGTTGCCATTCCGTTCGTAATTTTCTTTATGCTTACGCAGAAAACGCTAATTACGAGTTTTGGTGGCGCGGCTGTAAAAGAGTAGACCATGAAAAAAACAACATTTATTACGCATTTTAAGCGCACTTCTGCTTTTGCAACTGGTGTGACGCTGGTGTTATGTCTTGCTATCACGTTTGTTTCGTGTAGCAAGTCCGGTAATGGCGCGGGCACAGATTTAGCCGATATTTTCTGCGAGAAAGTTGATGGCATCCCGTCAGGCTTTTATTTCGGTGCGGATGTTTCTTCTGTACTGGCTCTAGAAAAAAGCGGTGTTGTCTTTAAGGACAAAAACGGCAACCCGGAAGATATTTTCAAGACACTCAAAAAAAACGGCGTAAACTGCGTCAGGCTCCGTGTGTGGAACAACCCATTCGATGATGACGGAAACGGATTCGGCGGCGGCAACAACGATATTGCAACTGATATAGAGATTGCAAAGCGTGCAAAAGCGCAAGGAATCGATGTTTATCTTGATTTCCATTATTCAGATTTTTGGGCTGACCCAAGCAAACAGGCAGCTCCGCGCGCATGGAAAGGCATGGCGATAGAAGAAAAAGAAACTGCCATTTATGATTACACCGTAGAAAGCCTTAAAGCCGTTAAAAAAGCCGGTATTACGCCGGTAATCCTTCAAATCGGAAACGAGACGACAGGCACTTTTTGCGGTGAAAACAACTGGATTCAAATAACAAAGCTTTTCTCCGCCGCGTCAAAAGCAATGCGCGAAGTTTTCCCAAAAGCAAAAATCGCCGTACACTTTACAAATCCAGAGAAAGCAGGCGAATATAACCGCTATGCGATGATTCTTAACAGATACAAAGTTGATTACGATATTTTCGCGTCATCGTATTATCCGTATTGGCACGGCACATTGGAAAACCTGACTTCCGAGCTAAAGAACATAAAAGAATCGTTCGGAAAAGATGTTATGTGCGCGGAAACTTCATACATGCACACGTATGAAAACGCGGATATGACGGGCAACACGATTTCTGAGGAAACGGTCTGCGACAAGCCTTATCCGGCGACAGTGCAGGGGCAGGCGAACGAAATCCGTGACGTAATCGCAGCTGTAAATGCTGCCGGCGGAATAGGTGTGTTTTATTGGGAACCGGCATGGATCGGCGTTCAGGGAAACACTTACGAAGAA
Organism: Treponemataceae bacterium; assembly: GCA_024685655.1. GTDB lineage: Bacteria > Spirochaetota > Spirochaetia > Treponematales > Treponemataceae > Treponema_I. The sequence continues at coordinate 743 of JAIKVO010000048.1, read as the reverse complement.
CAGTTTGCTCTTTGGGAAAAATACGGCTCTGGCTGGGCTTCAAGCTACGCCGCTGTATATGATCCGGATGACGCGGGTGTTTATTACGGCGGCTCTTCCTGGGACAATCAGGCTATGTTCGACTTTGACGGAAAGCCGCTCGATTCCCTTGCAGTGTTCCGCCTTGTAAAAACAGGCGCGGAAACTTCTGTGCGCCCGGATGCTGTTGAGCTTTCAATTGTTAAGGTACGCTTGAAAGATTCGTTCTCGCTGCCGGAGACAGTTTCTGTCATTTACAACGACGGTTCGGCGGCTTCAGTTCCTGTTGTATGGAGCAGTACGACCCGCACCGGCGAAAAACTAGAGGAGCTTCCGTTTATGGGGCCGGCTGTCTACTTTGTAGACGGTAAAATTGATGGCTCTGATATTATACCTGTTCTTCAAGTGCAAGTTGTAGAGAAAAACTACATCGACAATCCGTCTTTTGAAGAAAAAGACATTTCTATGTGGCGTCTTAACAACAACGGCAACGTCACGACAGAGCTTTATGTTCAAGAAAAGCTTTCCGACGCTTATTCAGGCTCAAAGGCGCTTCATTTCTGGTCATCGAATAACGTTGATTTTACAGTAGAGCAGACAGTAAGAAACCTAGAGCCCGGAAAATATAAGTTTTCCATTGTGATTCATGGCGGTGACGCTAAAGACGCGGATATGAAGATTTATGTGATTGCTGACGGTAAACGATACGAAGCTGTGACGAAAGT
>JAIKVO010000047.1 GCA_024685655.1 Treponemataceae bacterium | reverse complement strand
TTGTTATACTGACACGCCACTGGCGTGAATGAGGGAAAAATGAAAAATAAAATTTTATTTGTTTGTATTTTTATTTTATGTACTAAACTATTTGGAAATGAAATAAAGATTTATGCTCCTGTTGCTCAAAATTTTTTAATCGATAAGAATAATTATGTTCGGTACTCAACACTCAATATGTTTGATAATTCCTCAGACACAGTATTTGCAGTAACACTTAAGGAAATCAACAAAGCAAAACCTCTGATAATAATATATTTTGGTGAACATGCAGAGTTTGATTGCATTTCTTTCAAGCCAGGTTATTTTGATGAAAGATATTTTGAAAAAAATCATAGAATTAAAAAATTAAATCTAAAAATTTTTAATTGCAAGAATATCGAATTTAATGAAACGGTAGAATTTCAAGATAAAATGGTTGAACAGAAAATCTCTTTTGGGAAAAAAATAATAGCGACCAAAATAGAAATATATGCCCAAGATGTTTTTCCAGGTTCAAAATGGGATGATTTAGTAATATCTGATATAAACTTTTCATTAAACGGTTCTTCACAAAAAGTTTTATTTGAATCAGGTGATTGTGTTTATGGTTCAACATATCACAAATATGAATATGATAATCAGAATAGACTTACTCACGAATATGCTCAATATGGCAAAGCAGGTGCTGATGATAAATACTACAAATATGAAAATGGTAAAATATACAAAGCCTATGTTGGGATGGATGATAATCCAAATGATTTAAAATACGAGATTGTAGATTCAATAAATGATACAAATCCTAAAAATACAGAATTTTTTTTTAAAGATGGTAAAATTATTGCAGAAAAATATACACGCTCAGATGGTTTTTATGTAAAACAATATATCTATGAAAATAATCAACTTATATCAATAATAACAATCAGTGAAGATTCAGATTGGATGAATAAATTTACAGAATATTTTTACAATGAAAATGGATTGTTAGTTAAAACCGTAGGTTATGAAGATACTACTATTTATAAAAAAAGATATGAATAAACCAGTATAACAAAGGTTCGTAGCCACGAGCGGGTGTGTTCGCAGTGCAGCTTCTAGCAATCCCGCCTTTTTATTTGACAGAATCAGTATAGTATAATTATAATATAATTATGGATGAAATAATCTTTGAATGGGATCCTGTAAAAGCTGAATTGAATTATACAAAACACAAAGTAGCTTTTGAAGAAGCAAAAAAGCGTTTTCTATGATGAAAATGCAATCTTAATTGCAGATCCGGACCATCCAAGTATGGATGAAGACAGATTTATCATGCTTGGACTTAGTTCCGAGTTGCATATGCTGGTTGTCTGTCATTGTTACAGAGAAAATGACAGAATTCGAATCATCTCGGCACGAAAAGCTGATACACTTGATACGGAGGAAGATAATATGAGAGACCACTACGATTTTTCAAACGGAATAAAAAATCCTTATGCAGATAAACTCAAAAAACAGATCACCATTCGTCTTGATGACAGCGTAATTGATTACTTTAAAAACATGTCAGAAGAAACTGGAATGCCATATCAGAATATAATTAATTATTATCTGCTTGATTGTGTAAAAGAAAAGAAGCATCTGGAACTGACATTCAGTAAGTAAAATCACATAACGCAGTTTCCAGCGTCCCTGATGGGTGACACTAATAAACTTGGCAATTCAGAAAAATCATAAGCTAATTCTTTCGTGAAATATTGCGAATGTCAGAGGTACGTATGATAGCAATAAAACCTGTATCTGATTTACGAAATTATAATGAAGTATTACAGGATGTCGCAGATGAATCTCCTGTTTTCCTTACAAAAAACGGAAGAGGTATTTTTGCTGTTATCACTATAAAAGATTACGAAAGATTAACCGCCACAAAAACTCTTTTTACAGAATTAAATAAAAGAGAAGATTCCGCAGTAAACAATGGTTGGCTAGATCCAGCTGATGTTAGAGAAATGGTAGATCTATAATGTTTGAAGATAAACATTTGTATAGCAAATAGCTTCAAAGCCGACATCGGGGCGAGCCGGTTTGTAGTACAACCAGTTGTAATACAGACGGCTCTCTGAACGGGTTTTATCGAAATGTTATTGAACTTTAGGGTGAAGCAATGTGGCGATTGTACACGACATTCATAGCCTTATATAAAATACTCAAGATTTTCTGATGTTTTTACTAAAAATGTTATATGATGATTACAAGAGGTACAAAAGTGTCGGATTCAGCTTTCGCAGACTTTTCAGAACAAGTGCTTTCTCTTTCGTATGAACAGACTATTATATTGATGTGAAAAAAGTTGGAATCATTGAAATCAAAACGGCTTGTTGAAGATTACACTGAACTAGAAACAGATATGACAAGAACTTCCATGAATGCAATGTGGGAGGAATTAAAAAAATGATACATGGTGAAACTGACTCATAGATTTTGGTGAACCAATTGGAAGCCCGCATTTTTTTGTGTTATGGTAAAGGTATGAACAAATCTTCCGCGGTTATTACGTTTTGAATTGAGCCAGAATATGCATTTGTCTTTAAGCCGTTTGCAGATATCAATGTAAGGTTCAAAGTCTTTTTTGTACGGGTTGCTTGCCTGAAAATTTCCATTCGTGCCCTAAGTTGCTTTTCGTAATTTGCATCCACCACAAATTCATTTTCTGTATTTTTTATCTCGCAAATATTTATCACGTTATCTTTTCTATCTATCAACATATCAATTTGAACTTTTTTATCAGTTTCGTCTTTGTTTTTGGCATAATAGTTCCAAGAATATTCCATGCTCTCAACCCCAGATATTCCTAGCTTAGCTTTTATCTGGGGGATATGATTCAGACATAAAATTTCAAATGCATAACCTCTCCATGAATAATATGCAGGAGATCCAACGAATGAAAGCCATGATTGCATTTTCCGTTCTACCACAAATTCGATACAAAATAGGATAAATGGATCAATCAGCTGGAAAATGAAACTTTGCTTATCTTTGCCATAATTTTTATATTTTCGTATAAATCCGCATTCTTCAAGTTGCTTCAGAACTTTTGTCAGAGGTTCACCATCTCCTATTTCTTTCTTTGCCGCTAGTTCTGTTCTTATCATTCCACTTTTCTTTTTTGATAAAGCTTTTATTACTTCAAAATATTTCTCCGGATAACGGAATAAAGAAGAAAAAAGGTTGTCATACTCGTAATAAAGTTCTCCGCTCTCTTTGAATAGGAGTTCATCTACGTTTTGAGCAAGACTTAACCTTTTGTCAAACAAATTAAGATAATATGGGATGCCTCCGAATATCATATAAGATTCTGCTATTTGCAAAGTATCAAAAGGAATTCCATTCATTTTAAGAAAAATTTGAGTCTCTGCAAGGGTGAATGGTTGTAGATGTATTTTTCTTGTAAGCCTGTTGTAAAATCCCCTTTTGCTGCCAAAGATATTATCGATTATCCAGGATGTTGCTGAACCACAGACTATAAGCATTATATCAGGTTGTGATGAAGCCCAGCTGTTCCAAAAATAATCCAGTGCACTCTTAAAATCTGAACGGGGAGAATCCATCCAAGGCACTTCGTCCAAAAATACAATTTTTTTTCCTGATATGGAATCTTTATGAACATCTGGTTTTTCAAGCAGGCATCTTAAGCGAGAAAATGCCTCGAACCAATCTTTAGGCGATGTTTTATCTTTTGAACCATATAGACCTAGGCTGTCAGTAAAACTTCGCAACTGTTCTTTCATTTTTGCTTCTGTTACGCCTGTGGAATAAAAAGCAAAACGATTGTTGAAGTATTCTTTGATAAGATATGTTTTGCCGACCCTTCGCCTGCCATAAACTACAACAAACTCTGGTTTTCCTGATTCAAGGCACTTTGACAACATGTTTTGTTCTTTTTCACGTCCGACAACAACCATAAAGACTCCGAAAGAGAATTGTAAGCTATAATTCTCTAAGTTTAAGTAAAAATATGCTATTTTAGAGAGTCATATATAGAATATGGTACCATAACTCTCTAACTTTTAATACAGTATAATACCCAATCCTTTTTCCTGCAAGTTTCAGGAAAGAATTTTTTTTAATGATTCTGTCTGCGCTTTTGTGATTTTCTCTGAAAAACATTCAGTATCTAAGAAAAACTGTGATTCCGAGCATACTTGTTTGGCAACGAATCGCTACGGAATTCTAGCGAGCCCGACATTTTTTGCGCTACTTATAACTACACGCCGTTTTTTGCACACACGTCACGGATGCAGCACTCCGCGCATTTAGGCGATTTTGCTGTACACACATACCGCCCATGAAGAATCAGCCAGTGATGCGCGTGCTCCATATATTCATCGGGGATGCACGCCACAAGCTCCTGTTCCACTTTTTCCGGCGTTTTTCCAGCAGCAAGCCCGATGCGTGGGGCAATCCGTAGAATATGCGTATCAACCGGCATTGTCTTTTGCCTGTAAACAACATTCAGTATGACGTTAGCCGTTTTTCTGCCCACGCCCGAAAGCGATTCCAGTTTTTCGCGCGTATCGGGAACCGCTGAACCGTAGTTTTCTATGAGCTGCCGGCTCATTTCTATGACGTGGCGTGCTTTGGCATGATAAAGCCCAATGCTTTTTATATAGTCTTCAAGCTTTTCCGCGCCTAGAGCCACCATTTTTTCCGGCGTGTCAGCCACCTTAAAAAGCGATTCCGTTGCTTTGTTCACGCTTTTGTCGGTTGCTTGCGCGGAAAGAATAACGGCAACGAGCAGCGTATAGGCGTTCGGCGCAATAAGCTCCGTCTGTGGATTGGAGTTGTGCGCCTTAAACGCGTCAAAAACTTGGCGTATTTCTGCCTGTTTCAGCATTTTCATGCTTTAATTGCTTTCAGGAGTGCATCAGCCTTGTCGGCCTTTTCCCAGCTGAAACCGTCGCGGCCAAAGTGACCGTATGCGGCGGTGGCTCTGTAAATCGGCTTACGTAAATCGAGTGTCTTTATAATACCAGCCGGGGTGCAGTCAAAAACAGCATTTACAGCCTCGACAATCTTTTCTTCTGGAACAGTTCCTGTGCCGAACGTATCCACCATAACAGAGACAGGGAACGGAACACCGATAGCATACGCAAGCTGAACTTCCGCTCTGCTCGCGATTTTTGCGGCAACAATGTTCTTTGCGATGTAGCGCGCCATGTAAGCAGCTGAACGGTCAACTTTCGTCGGGTCTTTTCCGCTGAATGCACCGCCGCCGTGACGACCCATTCCGCCATAAGTATCTACGATAATCTTTCTTCCTGTAAGACCGGCATCGCCGTGCGGTCCGCCAACGACAAACTGACCAGTCGGGTTGATGTAGTACTTTGTGTTTGAATCCAAAAGTCCGGTCGGCTCAAGTACAGGCTTAATTATCTTTTCGATAATCGTCTTCTTAATCTCGTCGTAGCTCACATCGGGGTTATGCTGATGTGAAATAACGACTGTATCAATTCTTACAGGTTTGTAGCCGTCGTACTCAATTGTAACCTGGCTTTTCGCGTCAGGACGGAGCCACGGAATCACCTTACTCTTACGAAGCTCCGCAGCCTTCAAAAGAAGTTTGTGCGAATACATAATCGGTGCTGGCATCAATTCTGGCGTTTCGTCACAGGCGAATCCGAACATCATTCCCTGGTCGCCAGCGCCCTGCTGCCCCTCGTATTCCTTAAGACCTTTTCCTTCAACACCCTGGTTTATATCAGGAGACTGCGTATGAATTGTGTTAAGAACAGCCATAGAGTTGCAGTCCAGTCCAAAATCAGCATCGGTGTACCCGATGTTACCAGCAACTTCTCGTGCAATTTTCTGAATATCAAGTGTCGCGGATGTCGTTATTTCACCACCGACAAGAACCATTCCTGTTGTGGCATAGCACTCACACGCTACGTGGCTCTCCGGATCCTGCGAAAGGCAAGCGTCGAGCACAGCATCTGAAATTTGGTCACATACTTTATCAGGATGCCCTTCCCCTACCGACTCTGATGTAAAAAAGTGATGATTAGACAAGACAGCGTTCATAAAGAACCTCCTGTTTAGCAAGATTTCTTTCCATACGGAAAGCTTCCGCTCTGCAATTCGGATAAATCAGCGGATGATATTTTGTCTTGGGAATATTTCTGGCGAAACACCCCCAAATTGCAAGCCTATAATAGCCCATTAGCAAAAAAAAGGATAGTAGAAAACAAATAAAAAAGGGAATTGCTTAAGAATAGGATTTTTTTTTAAAAAAAACGAAAAAAATCGTAAAAAAATACGCAAAACAGTTAATATAGACTTTTTTTACTATTCACTTTTACCGATTAATTATATAATGGTGTTGCCAAGAAAGAACGCAATCATACGATTGTATTTCTAAAAACAGGAGAAGGATTATGGCATTACACAAAACTTATTCCAAAGATAAGACAAAATGCGGAGTAACTTTTGAACTTTCAGCTGAAGCAGCAAAAGATGCTGAACAAGTTTGGCTCGCAGGTGATTTCAATAGCTGGAGTAGCATTGATACACCTATGAAGAAGTATAAGGATGGAAGTTTCAAAGTAAAAGTTACACTTGAAGCTGGTCACGAATACCAGTTCCGTTATCTGCTCGATGGAAAGCGTTGGGAAAATGACTGGGCAGCTGACAAATATGTTCCAGCACCATTTTCTTATACAGATAATTCAGTCGTTATCGTCTAATTATCTTCTACCACTACTTGTATAATATAAGGGCTGCCAATTCATATGAACGGCAGCCCTCTTTTTTTGAATTTAGCGTTTCTGAACGAAAACTAGCTTTGTCAGGCTGTCCGCCTTGGGCAGCCCTTATTATCTGCGCTTTTTTGCTTACTCTTCCTCGCGCTCAGTAATGGCGATGTGAAGATCCTTCACAAGCTGCTCGTCAACAAAGCTCGGGCACTCGTCCATAGGACTTGCCGCCACATTGTTCTTTGGGAAAGCAATAACTTCATGAATTGACTCTTCGTGGCACATAAGCATTATAAGGCGGTCAAGTCCCGGCGCGATTCCTCCGTGCGGCGGCGCACCGTATTTGAAAGCCTCTACAAGGAAGCCGAACGCTTTTTGTGCGCGCTCGTTGCTGTAACCGACAATCTTGAAAATGCGCTGCTGAAGCTCCGGGTCGTTGATACGCATAGAGCCGGACGCAAGCTCGTAGCCGTTGAGTACAAGGTCGTACAAGTCGCCTTTTACCGCGCCTGGGTCGCTTTCAAGAATAGGCCAGTATTTTTCCTGCGGAAGAGTGAACATGTGGTGTTCCGTCTCCCAGTGGTTTTCTTCTTCGTTCCATGCGAAATATGGGAAATCGACAATCCATGCGAAATGGAATTCGTCTGCCGGGTTGTAAAGGTTCAGGTCTTTTCCGAGCTGCTTGCGGACGGCTCCCAAAGCGGTACAAGCTACCTGCCAGTTTTCGTCGCTGACGAAAAGGAGAAGGTCGTTCTTTTCTGCGCCAAGTTTGCCGCAAATATCGGCTTCTTTTCCGGCGTAGAATTTACTTATTCCGCCCTCAAAAACGCCTTCTGCGTTTACCTTCATCCATGCAAGACCTTTTGCCTTGTATTTCTTTGCAATAGCTTCAAGTTCCTCAATCTTTTTGCGGCTGTATTTGTCCGCAACGTTTTTAACGACGAGAGCTTTAAGACCTGTGCGCTTATGACGCTGAACGTCGCGACCGCATGATGCTGCACCAGCCTTGAACGCGCCAAAATCGCTAAGACCTGCCATAAAATCAGCATCCTGCATTTTCAGGTCGAAACGAAGGTCTGGTTTATCAGAGCCATAGAAGTCGAATGCGTCTTCCCAAGAAAGGCGATCAAAGTGCGCCGGTAGCTCAACACCGAGCGTTTTCTTGAAGATATAGCCCATCATGCCTTCTGTCGTTTCAAGAACTTCTTCACGGTTCGTGAAGCTCATCTCCATATCAATCTGGGTGAACTCAGGCTGACGATCGCCGCGCGCATCCTCGTCGCGGTAACAGCGTGCAATCTGGAAATACTTATCGAAGCCAGAAACCATAAGAAGCTGCTTGTAAAGCTGCGGAGACTGAGGAAGTGAATAGAACTTTCCGGGGTGTACGCGGCTAGGAACAAGGTAGTCGCGGGCTCCCTCCGGCGTAGATTTTATGAAAGTCGGCGTCTCAATTTCAAGGAAACCTTTTGAAGTAAGATATTCGCGTGTAGCAAAAGCAACTTGGCTTCTCAAAATGATATTGTGCTGCATTCTCTGTGAGCGCAGGTCTAGATATCTGTATTTAAGGCGCAAATCTTCATTCGCAATTACAGGCGTTCCATCTTTGTTCATCTCATCAAGCATGAAAGGCAGAACTTCTGATTTTGAAAGAATCTTTATTTCCTTGGCAACAAGCTCAATCTCGCCAGTTGTCATATCCTTGTTAATCATTGAATCAGGGCGGGCACGAACTACGCCTTGTACGGCGATACAGAATTCCATCCTAAGATTTTTTGCTGTGTCGAGCAGTTCGGCAGAAGAATCCGAGTCAACTACAACCTGAGTTATGCCGTATCGGTCACGCAAATTGATAAAAGAAATACCGCCATGTTCACGGATACGGTGAACCCATCCATTCAATACGACTGTTTTGCCATCATCACAACCGCGCAGCTCTCCGCAGGTGTGAGTTCTCTTTGTTGTTTCCATAAGCCGAATAATACCGTTATTTTATAGAAAAGTAAATCGCGAAGAAATGAAGTACACTACCCCCCAGACTGAATAAATGCCAGACTGAGTGCATCCATTTTGTATCCTTTCTGATATAAAAGAAAATTCCTAGCGTATATACGACACCGCCGACAATCAGCAGAACAAGACTGGATACAGGAAGAGCTTCCTTAACATATTTTATTATAAAGATAATCATCCATCCCATAAGAAGATATGTGACAGCTGCCGCAATACGCATTTTACTTCCTAACACGGAATAAGATATTACACCACCCAGAGCTAAAGCCCAAATTACACCGAAATAAACCCAGCCAAGCGTGTTGTGCAAGCTGCCAAGGCAAAGCGGAGTGTAAGTACCGGCAATAAGTACATAAATTGATGTATGATCAAGGATTGCAAAAACTTTTTTTGCACCGAGCGGAACAAGGGCATGATATATAGTTGAAAAAAGATATGTAAAAATCAGGGCTGCGCCAAAAACACTGACTCCCGATACGAAGAACGGTCTAAGTTCTGGGGAAGCTGATGTAACTGCTTTAACTATCATAAGGACAGTCGCAGCAATTGCTAGACCGGTACCGATTCCGTGCGATATCGCGTGAAAAATCTCTTCGCCAGTTGAATAGCGTTTTTTTCTGTTGATATATGCGATGCGTTCTGCTTCTTTATGCTGAATGCGGAGTTTTTTCTTGAAAATCTTGTCGAGCGCTGAACCGTCTTCGCCGTACAACTCTTTGTGCAAATCGGCTTTTACCTGTTTTATATCCGCACGAGCCTTTTTCTTTATTTCTGCGATTTTATCAGCTGCTTTTTGCTGTGGTGATTTTTCATATTCAAAAATCTGTTCTGCCATATAATCCTCTCAAATGCATGTTTATGATAAATGTCTACTTTAATAGACAAACAACTGTATTCGTAAGTTGCAATTTTTCCATAGTTCGAACGCAGAATTTGAGACCCCCCCTAAAGGTTTTGACGATGAATCTCATAAAGCAGGATGCCGGCGGCAACAGACACATTCAAACTGTCCAATTTTCCGCAAGTTGGAATAGAAACTATAACATCGCATTCTTTTTCAAGAAGTCTTCCCATTCCACTGCCTTCACTGCCCATTATTAGCACGATTTTTCCTTCAAATCTGGAATTTGCAATACTTATGCCGCCGGCATCCGCACCGTAAACCCAGTAACCTGCTTCTTTAAGGGTCTCAACTGCACGCACAAGGTTAGGAACTACCGCCACAGGAACCCACGCAGTAGCTCCTGCACTTGAACGAGCAATAACTTCGCTGTCTTTAGCTCCTCGACGCTCCGGCAAAACAACTAAATCTACACCAAATTGGTCGCAACTTCGTATTATTGCACCGACGTTGTGCGGATCAGTAACAGAATCAAGCACAACCACAACAGAAAGCTTCTTTTCCGAACTGTCTTTTCTTGACTGAGCAACGAACTCATCAAATGAAACACGAGCCACGTCCTCCGAAGAGTCGTTCTTTTCCGTTACAAGAACAATGCCTCTGTGATCTCGTAATGTATCCGGCTTTTCAGATACAAGTTCATCAAGCTTTGAATCAGGAACTTTGCTACATAAAATACCCGATTTTTCTGCTTGTGCTATTATTTTTTTTACGCGGGGTCCTGCAACAGAATAGAAAATTCGAAGTTTCTCATTGCTTTCACTTGCATCAGTTTTTTTTCCAGAAACGGCGGCTGTTGCCCTTTTGCCAGTACCCGTCGCTTTCGCACTCAAATCGGCTGTATCACCAACACTGCGCAAATACTCTTCTATCGCATGGAATCCTGTTACTGTCTTTATGCTCATCTTCCACAACAATGCTTATATTTCTTTCCAGAACCGCACGGACACGGATCATTCCTTCCGATTTTCGCACCTTGACGGACAACAGTGGTCGGAACAAGCTCTCCGCGGTCATAAAGCCATTCGCCATTCACTTTCTTGAACAAAGCCCGTTCAAGATGGATATCACGAAGTCCCTTCCGCGAATATGTGGCAGAGAATTCGACGACACCTTCCTTATCATTTGCGCCGCCTTTTTCTGTCCTGATAATCTTAAGCCCCTGCCAATCAGATTCCTCGCTCCACTTGCGAGTCTCTTCGACATCAATCGCATTCTGTTCATCAGAAGTACATGTTTTTACGATATAATCAATTTCATGCACAACATACGCAGAATACCGGCTTCTCATCAACTCTTCGGCAGTTTCCGCCTTTTTTAGGCCGCTAATAATAGCACCACAGCAATCATCATATTTCTTGCCTGAACCACACGGGCAAAACCCGCTTTTATCAAATTCACTCATACTACAGAGTATACCCATAGAAACTGTATGTTTCAACAGTTCGATTTGATGTTTGCTGACATAGCTCCTATCTTCTCCTTGGAACCACTGTGCAAACAAGTCATTTTTAACTCCGATTCTTCGGTGTATTCTTGCGCTTACTTAGAAAACATCGGGAAAACTTTTTAGTGGCAAAAATCCAGTTATTGATTTATAATTGTTCTATGGATTTCCTACATAACATAATTGAGTATTACGATGAATTGTATCCGGTAACGGAAGATCAAAAAAAACTTTACAAAGACCTGACAAAAGACCTTGTACCAGCTAAGATTCTCCGCATCGGATGCGCAACCGGTGGCTTTGAACATTGGCTTGCAAAAGAAGGACACGACGTAACTGGCATTGAGACTTCAAAAGAAATGCTTGAAACCGCTAACAGACGAAGACGTATGCCAAATACCGCAATTCGTTTTTTCCAGATGTCTACGATAGAAATGACGCGCTTTCTGGGCAAAGGATTTTATAACGTCATATCCTGTTTGAGTGACAGAATTATTTTTATCCATGACAAAACACTGATGCGTAAATTCTTCTATGACTGCAAGCTGCTTTTAGCAGAGGGCGGACATCTTGTGCTACAGTTATCGAACTATTCAGTATTTAACACGAAACCAATGGCAAAATTACCGACACAAGAAAGTATCCGTGTAAAATTATACACTCAACTCTGGACAAACGAAGAGGGAAACTGTACATTGCAGCAGGATTTGGAACACTGCGGAAGCAAAGTTGTTCCTGTTCTTAAGGATGTGGCTGTTTTGCCGATTCTCCCAGACCAGATTACAGAATATGCAAAAGAAGCAGGTTTCAAGGATATAAATCTTTACAGCGGATTTGACAAAAGCCCCTTACAGGCAGATTCTCCGACTGTTGTATGCGTCCTTAGCTAATGCTCCACTTACCGTCTTTTTGAGAGAAGCGGAATGCAGCAATTTCAAGAAGACGGCCATCTTCTCCAGACATCTTAACCATTTTTGTAAGCGGATTAACTTCTGTAATGCGGAAATTAGTCCCGTCATAATGGATGCGGAGTCCTTCATTAGGAAGCTTCTTGCGCGCTTCCGCATACCACTCATGTTCATAAGAAAGACAACACAACAACCGACCACACTGACCTGATATTTTCATTGAGTTAAGCGAGAGGTTCTGGTCTTTCGCCATTCTGATTGAAACTGGACGGAGCCTGTCAGAAACTGCGTGGCAGCAATAAGGACGACCACAAACACCAAGCCCGCCCGTTATCCTAGATTCATCCCTTACACCTATCTGCCTTAGCTCAATACGCATTTTGAATACAGAAACTAGGTCTTTAACAAGCTCACGGAAGTCAACTCTGTTTTCTGCGCTGAAAAAGAAAAGAACCTTTTGTTCTTCGAGCAGATAATGAGTAGCGATAAGTTTCATATTAAGCTTGTGAAGAGCAACTTTTTCTTGGAATATCTTGAAAGCGGCGGCTTCTTTTGATTCCAAGTCAGCGGCTTTTTTCAAATCTTCGGCTCCGGCTTTTCTGCTTACAGCAATTATATCACTGGGGCGTATACCGATGGGCTTAACAACCTTGCCCATTACTTTCGCAAGATCTTTTCCATAACGGGTCGGAATAATAACATGATCACCATAATTCAACTCCATGCCGTCCGGAGCCGTGGCATAGACACCTTCGCTTGAATATTCGAGCTTAAGCCGGAAAAGCGGAGAAGGGTAAACAAAGTTTTCATCCTGACCAACATCAATATCTACATTTTCGTCTTCGAGTGCAGCAAGATCCTCACTCGTCAATTTATCTATATCGTTCTCAAAAACGTCACTCATACAAACTCCTATACACACAATTCTAAATATTCTGCATACTAGCCACGCTCAACATCCTTAACGAGATTGTCTGCAATATCATAAGAGGCGTTGTAAATAACCGCTCATGAAAGCATATCAACAAGAAGCCCGTTTATCTCATCAACTTTCGCTAGCATTTTAAGCTGATCAACATGGTTTTCAAGTATTTCCCTTGCCAACTGATCAAGTTTATCATCTATAACTTTTAAAAGATATTTTTTCTTTGGTCTTGGAACCCTTACTGACGGTGTACCCTGACTTTCCTCAACGTCATAACAGTTTTTTACTACGAAACGCATGAATTGTGAGATTTTTTTACGATAATCAGCAAACGCATCCGTATAAGGGTTGTTCTTAAGATTATCACCTGCCATAGTAACTTTGTCGAGTAGAAAAGAAAGGGCTTCATCAAAATTCATTCCGGCAATCTCTGCCGGTAGATACGAATCTGTCTCTATTGCTGTTTCTGATTTATGAAGAATTTCTGAGAATTTTTTCCGTAAGCCACCGTTTTTCTCCGTTTTTTCATTGCGACTGCCGGATGTCTTTGCTGTGCCGAACTGAGCTGCCGTTACATACTGGTTTACGTTTATCTCTGTTCCCATCAGTTCCCTGTCGATAACAAAATAGATTTTTGCCTGATTGCTTTTTCATTCTGCCAGTTTTCCATTGCTACAGAAAACTGTTCATTATCTTTTACAGAAATACACTGTCCTTGAAGCAAACATTCGTTAGCAACCTGGAGCCTTTTTGTTATAACGTCTCCTAAAACAGAAGCTGTGGAAAAAAGCTTTATTCCCTCAGGGGCAACAACATCACCTTCGATAATTCCGCCAATGACTGCAGAAACAGCGGTTACATTGCCTCGTATACGGGCTTTTTCCCCGATTATCACATTACCAGTCGTTTCAAGGTTTCCATCTATATCACCGTCTACACGGATAAAGCCGTTTATCTTAAGATCACCTGAGATAAAAGCATCCGGACCTACCAACGTGTTAATAGAAAAATCATCTGTATGTAAAGCCATATTTATACTCTGTCTTTAACTTATTTCTATTGTTCATTGTGTCTTTATTGCGTCAGTTTCACGTTAATAAACTTTGCCGGATCAACAACTTCTGAACCGATATGAACTTCATAATGAAGATGCGCACCTGTCGCAACTCCAGAAGCACCGACATATCCAATTACATCACCCTGAGATACCGTCTGTCCTTTCTTGACGATGAACGAACTCATATGAGCGTAACGTGTGTAATATCCATATTTATGCTGAATAATAACGTAATAACCAAAGCTGTCATCATGTGTCGCACTTACGACACGGCCATTTGCTGTTGCGATAATCGGGTCACCGGAACGCCAAGTAGAAAAATCCATGCCCTTATGAATGTACCAGTTACCCGTAAGAGGATGAACGTTCTGACCGAACATCATCGAAATATGACCGATACCGCCTTTAAGAGGCCAAATACTAGGAATATCAGAAAAAAGCGATCCCTGAGACTCCATAAGTCTTCCAAGCTGCTCAACAGGCTCTACAGCACCCTCAAGATAGGAAGAAAGCTGCCTTACATCGGCAGCTTCTCGCATAGAGCCTTTCGTAAGTTCCTGAATATCGAACAAAAGGGAAAGATCGCTGCTCTGCCCGGTTTCTTTTGTCGAGGAGGCACCAGCTATTCCAATAAGAGAAAGCGATTCGTTCAGCGTTGACTGGAATTTCTTAGCCACCTGAAGAAGATTGCTGTTCTCGCTGCGAAGCTCGTCAAGGCTCGCAAGAGTCTGCCTGTTTTCATTCATGAGCCTTGAAATTTCCGCTGCAGAATCAGCAGCCTTCACATTGAAAAAGAAAAATGAGCCTATTATTCCAAGAACAAGCACAAAACCTGTTACCAAAGAAAAACCGTTTGTCTGAAAATTTATAACTTTGCTTTGGGAATGAGGAACAATCATTACGGTAAGCTTTCGGTTTCCGGTTTGAAAAACACGCACGAAAAACATCCCGATGCTCTTAAAAACAAACCCGATTGCATGAAGGAATCTTACGAAAATATTGCTTTCAGTACGTTTATAATGACGTTTCTGAGTCATTTTTACCTCATAAGTATATACAGTCCGCATTATAGCATATTAGAAGAAGTACTGTCAAACAACAGAGCTGGTTCTAAGGTAGAAATACGCCTATAAACAGATAGTTTCGGAAACAGGATTCTCCGAACAGATTCAATATCTTTTCCCGTTTGTTGACGGGAAGAGAAACCTGTGTTATCCTTATCGGTAGGAACTAAAACTAACTTGATTTAATGATTGTTCCTCAATTCATCTTTTTGGAAGTAAGCCATGCAGTTTTTTGATACTCACGCCCATATTGGGCTTATTTACGAAAGTTCTATTGAACGTGTACGCGTTGTTCAGAAAGCTAAACAAGCTCAAGTCAATCGCATTGTGAGCATCTGCAACAGTCTCCATGATTTCGCTCAGGTTTATGAGACACTTAAGTCCGTTCCAGGGGTGTATCACGCTGTCGGGGTTGCTCCGTCTGAAGTAACGAATCCAGGAAAAGACTGGATTTCTACGATTGAGCAGGGATTGAAACTTCCCAATGTTGTCGCTCTTGGCGAGACAGGCTTGGACTATTTCCGAAAATTCGGTGACAAGCGTTCGCAAATAGAACTTTTTATTACAGAGCTTGAAATTGCGGCTAAAGCAGATGTTCCGGTAATCATTCATAATCGTGATGCCGGAAAGGATGTCCTTGATATTCTAAGCGAAAGGCTGCCTGATGCCGGAGGCGTACTCCACTGCTACTCCGAGAATGCTGCATACGCAAAAAAAGCACTTGATCTGAATCTATATTTCTCGTTCGCAGGAAACCTTACTTACAGAAACGCTCGTAATTTGCACGAGACTGTTCTTAACCTGCCTTTGGACAGAATTCTCGTAGAGTCTGAAAGCCCGTTCATGGTTCCGGCAGAACATCTCAAAGAACGTAATGTTCCGGCATTCATTCCGTCAACAGTCCGTTTCCTTGCGGACTTGCTTGATATGGACATGGAGGAGCTTGCTGACCAGCTTTGGAAAAACAGTTGCAAATTCTTCCGCCTGCCAGAATGAAACCGCTTTATCATCCTGTTACGATAGGAAACTTGAACATTCCGGGAAACTTATTTCTTGCGCCTGTCGCAGGATATTCTGACCGGGCTTTCAGGGGAATATGCCGTAACTGCGGAGCAGATTTTACATACACAGAGATGGTTTCCGCCGAAGCACTTGTTCGTGGTTCTGACAAAACAGAAGGATTGTTGAAAAGAGCCGACAACGAAAAAATTTATGCCGTCCAAATTTTCGGCGGAAACCCAGAAACGATTGCTGGTGCCGTAGAAATTGTAAAAAAAAATGTGTTTCCTGAAATAATAGATATAAACGCTGGCTGTCCTGTGCCGAAAATAATAAAGAGCGGTGCAGGATCCGCGCTTACAAAAGAGCCAGAAAAACTGTTTCAGATTGTAAAATCTGCGGTTGCCGCGGCAGGAGAAACTCCTGTCACAGTGAAAATCCGTTCCGGCTGGGATGCCTCGCATCTTACGTGGAAAGAAGCCGCGCTGGCAGCAAAGGAAGCAGGCGCTTCTGCAGTTACGCTCCATGCGCGTACGAAAGCACAAGGCTACGAGGGAAAAGCAGACTGGAGTTTGCTCAAGCAACTTGTCGAGGTTATGAACGGAGCCATTCCGGTGTTTGGATCAGGCGATGTTTTTTCCCCGCAGGATGCAAAGCGAATGCTAGACGAAACAGGCTGCCAGGCTGTCATGTTCGCCCGCGGAGCAATGGGAAACCCATTTGTGTTCACAGCTACAAAGGCTTTCTTGCAAAACGGTGAAATTCCGGTTATTCCGGCATCGTACCGTATGGAAACTGCTCTGAACGAACTTAGGTCGCTCATTGAAGACAGAGGAGAGGTGGCAGCCTGCAGTGAGATGCGGAAACGATTCTGCTGTTATTCAAAAGGAATACCCGGTGCTGCGGCGATAAGGAAAAACATTGTGACCGCCCAAACGGAAAATGACTATCTATTAGTGGTGGAGCAATTATTGAGCCAGGAAAAGTAGAATGGGATTTTTTTCTAGTCTTTTTAATTTTATAGAATCTCTTTTCGCAGGTCTGAGTCCTGAATCAAAGCAAAAGCAGGACATCCGTAAAATAGAAGCTGAACTGAAACTATTACAACCACCAGTATATAAAAACGGAGCCGCACTTCCTGCTTTCGCAGAAGCTTTTCGTCTTCTCCAGATTCATACAAAACCAATCGAAACAGTTCTTTCTTCGACTTTTAAGAATCAAGATATAAATATCCGTAATCATTATGCCAGTATCCTTGTGGAAACAGGATTATCTGACCGGGCGAAAGCGGCAAAAGAAAAAATATCGTATGAAAACCGAAAAAGTGATTTTTTTGCAGTTTCTAACGAGCAGCGCATAATAGACTCGCAACGACATGATCTAGAACTTATACAACGAGAAGTAATGTCCCCTCTTTTTTCTCAAATAGAGAGGACATTACAATCCCTAGACAGATTATACGACTTATGCACATTTGCTTTTACACCGCTGATACGACAGTTTGACTCAAATTATATGCCCGAATCGCTAGACAATGAACATCATTATATAGAAGTTCCCATCGAAACGATTGAAAAAAAGCTGCTCGATTTTTATTACGTGACTGGAAACCTTTCGATCACAGCACCGATGGGACGTGCGTTATGTGCTCTTTCAATGTGCGCAAATAATGGCGAAACCACCGAAAAAGCGCAAGAAGAGCTCCTTTCCAACCTAAGGAAAGTCGCAAACATCCTTCATAAAATACTCACGCCACAGCTTATAACTCAGTTTATGCGAATTATCCGGAACGATGTCAATTTTATACCGAAAACCTCAATGGAAAACAGGCGGTATATTTCTGAATACAACGAACGGATAAAAAAACAGTTTGAAAATGATACTCAACGCATACAGCTGGAGCTTCAAAATGAGCTCATCGAAAAAGAAACGAAAAGTCTTTTTACCGACAAACCTCTTTTGGAACTTGAAGGCTATAATCAGAACAACAACACTTTGTTCCAGCAATGTGGTGCAGGTTCGTTCCTGTGGATAATGCCACTTCAAATCATAAAATCATTCGAAGAGTTTTACATTTCGGACAAGGTTAAAGCACTTTTGAACGACCTTGTGGTAGAAGGCTTTTTTAATCAGCCTCAGTACAAAACTGATTTTTCAGCTATCGTTTACAATTGCGTAGAAGGTTCCGGCAACATTGCAGCATTCGAGAACTCGTTCACAAAAGGTCAGCCTAACGACACTTTGCTTATGACCGGATATTTGAGAGACAGCCGCACAAATCCAGACTTCCTTAAAAATCTTACACAAATGATAAACAATATAAACAAGGAAGCGAAGAAGTTGATTCAAACCGAAGTTTCCGCGATATATCAGCTGTGGCAAAAACTTCAGGAGCTTATTCCTGACTCAAAGAAGCCTCAACCGGAGCTTATTTCGAACCTTAAGGTTCTTTTTATATCACCCAGAAACCGTGATAATGCAGAATTCTTGGAAACATCCTTCCCTCAATGGAGTATTTTCCTTGATGTTATGAAAAATTATGCTATAATTGGGGATGTCAACCGAGACGAATAGGTTCCTATGGAAGAAAAGAAGAAACCGAAAAAAAGAAAACGAAGAGTAAAAACAAACCGACTCAAGCTATACGAGAAACGCGTATATGACCTGACACAATTACTGGAGATATCCAAAAGTCTTTGTGCGGTTCTGGATCATTCTACACTTATAGAATCGATTCTTTATACTTGCATGTGCCAGATGAGGGTTCTGGGAGCCGGAATGTTCGTTTCTCAGGATTATGGCTCAGATACGCTTGAACTCCGGAGTTTTTACAGCGGACTGGAGCCTGATTCTTTTGTATCATACACAGTTTCCACAAAACAGCCGCAAATTCAGTATCTCCTTGAAAGAAACATCCCGATGACGCTGACTGCTCTACAGCGGAAGTTCAAAGGCGAACCGGAGATTATACCTTTTAAATCGCTTTCGCCATCACTAATTGTTCCTCTTAAACATAAAAACAAGCTTTCTGGCATTCTTCTTTTGGGCGAGCGAATTGATTTGGGGGACGGTGTTAAATTCAGCAAATATGAGATAGATCAAATCTCCACGATTGCGACACTTGCGGCCATCGCCGTTTATAATGCTTCGCTCATGGAACTGACTACTACGGATATGCTCACAAAACTTAAGCTACGCCACTATTTTTTTACTGTCCTTTCCGACAAATACGATATCGCTATTTCACAAAAGCAACCAATTGCCGTACTAATGCTCGACATCGATTTGTTCAAGAAGTTCAATGACACATACGGACATGCTTGTGGAGATTACGTCCTTCAGGAAGTTGCGAACATTATTTCAGAAGGAATTAGAGCACATGACATGGCAGGACGATATGGTGGCGAGGAATTCATCATAATGCTGACAAACACAGAAACTGCTGCTGCTATGATGGTTGCTGAAAGAATCCGTTCCAACATCGAAAAATTCGATTTTGAGTATGAAAACAATCACATGGCAGTTACTATCTCAATCGGAGTTTCCGTATTACACCACGATAATCCTGTTTCTGCCAAAAGCTTAGTAGAACAAGCTGACCAAGCGTTGTACACATCAAAACATCAGGGTAGAAACAAAGTATCGCTTTTTACAGCAGACGACACTGAATAAAACTTAATAAGATGGAAAAAATGATGCTCAAAAATCTTCTTCACAAGCCTTTCAAATATGCGTATTATAATGCTGCGCTAATAATTATAGGTATAAACGTTGCTGTTTTCTTATTGCTGAAAATTAAATCTAATCTTATAAGCTACTTGGCGTTGAATACTTGGAACGTTACGCGCGGTCACATGTACTGGCAGTTTTTCACATACATGTTCGTTCATGATTTATCAAGTTTTCAACATATTTTTTTCAATATGCTGGGATTGCTTTTTTTCGGCGTTCCACTTGAAAAAGCAATCGGTTCCAAAGAGTTTATATTATTGTACCTTCTTTCCGGCTTATTTTGCGGCGTTGCGTCATTTCTTATTTACCTTGCGACCGGCATGTACTACGTTTTTTTGTACGGAGCTTCGGGGGCGTTATATGCAATTCTCCTGGCATACGCTGTCGTCTATCCGCGCGCCAAAATATTTGTTTGGGGAATACTCCCCATTCCTGCCCCAATTCTTATAGCGATTTATGCCGGAATTGAGATTGCAAGCCAGATTTTCAGTCTCCAATCTGGAACAGCTCACATGACTCACCTTGCAGGTTTTGCTTTTGCTTGGTTGTATTTCATCATCAGAATGGGAATTAATCCAATTAAAGTATGGAAAAACGCCTACCGTTAATTTTCGTATTTTTACTGGTCGCCACATTTCTTTTTGCAGATCCAGAAGACATTACGTTTATCCGGATAAGGCTTTGGGCACCCTATGACGAAGTGCCATCTCTGAACGGTTCTTCAACCGAAAATCAAAACTACAATGACAACGAACCGCTCAAACACGCCTCTGACTTACTCAAAGAAACTGGTGCATTTGCAATAAACGCGATGGTCTACGGCTGGAATTTCAGCATTACTCCCAAAGACAATGCGAGAGGGGTGCAAGAATACGCAGAGATTACTCCTCAAAAAGAAGCTGATGTAAATACTTTCGATATAAAATGGTCAAACACAGTTTTCGAACAAGATCGTATAACATGCTGGCTAGAATTCGAGCGAACCCCGATCATGATGCATTCAAAATCTTGGTGGAATACTGTAAGCTGTCCACGTATCCACGGAACTGGGGAAAGTGTTTATACAGGAAAGTTTGATTCGCTAAAAGCCGCTTTTTTTGATGCCGCAAAAAATGCCGTCCTGGAATACGTAAAAAAAACCGAAAAAAATAAACCCAAAGAGATAACAGGTTCTCTTCTTCTAAAAACTGACACCCCAGGATTAAGAATTGACAGCGGTAAATACATCGCTGACCTTGATTTTTTCCTACATGTGGATAAAATAGTACGGTATTCACAGTGGTGAATTGTTGCATTTTTTTTGCAGACAACTTTTTTCCAATCAGTTTCCGGGAGGTTGAGTATGACTGGTTTTAAGAAATTGTTTTTTGTATTGATTTGTGTATTTTTGTGTTTTTCGCTTTATGCACAGACTGTAGAAGATGCTCTAAGGGAAGAACCCAATTACCAGAAAACTGAAATTATCGAAGAAAAAGGGAAGCTCTATACACTTACGATTGAGTATTTTCCAGCTTTGGACGAAGCAAGATTCGTATACAGAAAGAACGCACATCTTTTTGACCAGGGCGAGGCAATGACTGTAATAAGAGAACGCGCAGCAAAATTTGTAGCGGAACGCAGCTATTACAGCTATTCATATTCACGAAGAGATGTTACGAAATACGACAATGACAATGATCTTGTCGTGTACACGTCATTTATTACATTAAAAAAATAAAACGAGGATTTTATGGACTCACAGACAATTATCAAGAATCTTCACCCTCTGGAGATTAAAGTTCTTCGTGCCTATTCTGATAAGGATGAACTCACTTCAGAGAAACTTCAGAAAGAACTTGATTATAAAGAGGGACACGCAAATCAGGCTTTCTCTTGGCTCTCAGGAAAAGGATTGGCAGAAGTCGTACGCAAAGAACCGCACACTTTTTTTGAAATTACAGAACTTGGCCGGAAATTTGCAGAACAGGGTACGCCTGAAGCTCGTATCGTAAAGTTTCTAAAAGAGAAGGGGCCTCATGCTCTTCCGCAGATTGCATCAGCACTTGAACTTGAAAACAAAGACGTAGGAAGCGCATTCGGAATGCTTTCAAAAGAAGGTGTTCTTTCAATGGATACGGAGAAAAAAGCCGTTTTCTCTGGAAAAGAGCTTCCTGCCCGCATGACGCTTACTGAAAAGCTGCTTTCAAAGGCAAAAGCCGCCATTAACGGCTTGCTTGAGCAGACTGCCCTTCTTGCAGAAGAAAACTCGATAATCGGCGACCTCGCAAAAAAAAGAGGCGCGGCGAACAGTGCATTCCGTATTGTTGAGCGCGAAACTGTAGTTTATAAGCTCACAAAAGCAGCTGATGAGATTAAAAAAGCTCTTGAAGCTGCCGGTGTCACTGGTAATGAAACAGGAGCTATCACTTCTAAAATACTTGTTGACGGTTCTTGGAAAAACTCTTCTTTCAGGGGCTACAATATCAGCATTCCGCCGGCACGTATTATTCCGGGTCGCACGAGCGCTTATGTTTCGTTCCTTGAAAGCGTAAAAGACAAACTTTGCTCACTCGGCTTTGAAGAGTTTGACGGTCCGCTCGTAGAAAGCGAATTCTGGAACTGTGACGCATTGTTTATGCCGCAGTTCCACGCAGCGCGCGATATCCACGACGTTTATTCTATCAAAAACCCGACACATGCCAAATTTATTGAAGAGCCGTATCTTTCAAATGTTGCGGCAGCTCATAAAGACGGCGGAAACACAGGAAGCCGTGGCTGGAATTACGAGTTTGACCACGAAATGACTCGCCGCCTTATCCTGCGCAGTCAGGGAACAGTTCTTTCAGCGCATCAGCTTGCAAAAGCAAAGATTCCGGGCAAATATTTCGGAATCGCGCGCTGTTTCCGTTACGACAAAGTAGATGCCACTCATCTTTCTGACTTTTACCAGACAGAGGGTATTGTTCTGGGCGATGATGTAAACCTTAAAACACTTTTGGGCTTCCTTGAAATGTTCGCTGTTGAAATTGCAGGTGCGACAGAAGTTAAATATGTACCGGGTTATTTCCCATTCACCGAACCTTCTGTAGAGGTTCATATCAAACACCCTGTTCTCGGTTGGTTCGAGCTGGGCGGCTCCGGTATTTTCCGTCCAGAAGTTACAAAAGCAATGGGCGTTGACTGTCCTGTTCTTGCATGGGGTATCGGTATTGACCGTATGGCTCTTATGGCTCTGGGACTTAACGACCTTCGTGAGCTGTTCTCAAGCGATATAGAACAGGTACGTCTTCGCAAGGCAAAACTTCAGTAAGGCGGTTTTATAGAACGATTTATGGCTTACGAAGTAACCGCAACCCGCAGACGACCAAAGACTTTCGATGATTTGGTCGGTCAGGAATTCGTAGCTTCAACGCTACGTAATTCCATAAAAAACGGGAAAATAGCACATGCTTATCTTTTCTCTGGTCCGCGCGGTTGCGGAAAAACTTCTACAGCGCGTATTCTTGCAAAAGTCCTAAACTGCGAAAAAGGACCTGAACTCGCTCCATGCGGCGAATGCACTGCCTGTAAAGAAATTGCGCGCGGTGCAAGCCTAGACGTTATTGAGATAGACGGTGCATCTAACACAAGCGTAAACGACGTAAGACAAATAAAGGACGAGGTTCTTTTCCCACCTAACTCATGCAAATACAAGATTTACATCATAGACGAGGTTCATATGCTTTCAACGAGCGCGTTCAATGCGCTTTTGAAAACAATTGAGGAACCGCCGCCTTATGTAATTTTTATATTTGCTACGACAGAGCTTCATAAAGTTCCCGCTACAATAAAAAGCCGTTGCCAACAGTTCCATTTTAGGCTTGGTTCTGTTGAGCAGATAAAAGATTTGCTCCAAAAGGCGGCGGAAGAAGTTGGCATAAAAGCAGATGACGAGGCGCTGTATTGGATTGCGCGCGAGTCGACAGGAAGTTTCCGCGATGCGTATACGCTTTTTGATCAGGTTGCGGCTTTTTCTGACGGTCACATAACATACGAAGGCATCCGGGATAAACTGGGGCTTGTTGGCGCGGAACGGCTGAACGAACTGTGTGAGCTTTGCTGTGATGGAAACGCAGGCTCCGCGCTTGAAAAAATTGACTCTTTGCTGCAGGCAGGCATTTCTGTCGAGCAGTTTATTACGAATATGACGGACTATTTGCGTAGTCTGCTGCTTATTCAAAGCGGAATTACAAAAGAAGCACTACTCGGTCAGAGTAAAGACCGTTTTTCCGCAAAAGTCCTTGAAACTTGGGATTCTGTAAAGCTGGAACGTGCGATTTCGCTGTTTTTGCAGCTGTTCCGCGACTTGCGGTATTCGCTTTCTCCGCGCTACGAACTGGAGCTTGCGGTGTCACGACTTTGTTGGCTTAAGGACTACGTTTCCGCACGGGAAGTGAAGTTCGCAATAGACAGTGCGCGCGGCCTTCTTGCAGGTGCGCCGCAGTTCCCGGCTGGTGGAAAAGCCGCCACAAGCCAAGTTTCGCCTGCGAGTGGACAGCAGTTTTCATCGTCACTGCCGGGCGGACAGTCGCATTTCGGCACTAAGGCTATTACAAATCAGCAGTCCCCGGCGTTCATGAGCGGCCAGCCTATGGCAAGACAGCCGTGGCAATTTGCGCCACAGACGCAGAACACTTGGACACCGCCGCAGAATCCGCCAAATCCTAGCCAGTCGGCCACTCCGGCTTGGCAACCACCGCCAAATCCGACGATAAGTCAACCCCAAACTTCACCAACTTTTTCGCCACAAAACTCGGCAATGCCGGAAAATTCTACGGGAGGAAATAACCGCCCTTTTTCTGAAAGCGGCAATATCCAGAATCAGTCTTCTGAGAAACCAGATACTGCCGCAGATTCAAACATACCTTTAGACGAGCTGAAAGCCAAAATCATTAGTGAAGTTGAGCTTTCAAAAACTTTTTTGGCGGCATCCCTGAAAAGTAGCGGAGATTGGTTCTCTTCCGAAAACAAAATTGTTATCCCGGTTTCAAGTGCTTATCTAAAAACTCAGATCGATTCTGAACTTAGGACTTTGTCGCAATTTGTCGCAAAATTTAAAGGTGCTGATTTTAAGATTTGCTCTGAATTGGAACATAAACAGGAAGAGAAAAAAGAGCAGTTTCCGCCCGAAATTGAAAACCTTTGTAAATTATTCAACGGAGAAGTTGTCAACGTTGGTTCTATTATAGAGGGCGAATCTTCCGCGGTAATAACGCCTGATGCGCAAACAGATTCTGATAACGTAGATTACGAGCTTCAGGCATCCCAATATTTCTATGAAGATGAAGGAGATCAAGATGAATTTTAATCCTTTTGAACTTTTAAAAAATGCACAGAGTATAAAAGAACAGGTAGCACGCGTTCAGGACGAATTGAAAGATGTTTCTGCAACGGGTTCTTCTGGTGGCAGTATTGTAAAAATTACGATGAACGGACAATTTGAAATCACAGATGTACAGATTGATCCTATAGCAGTTGATCCTCGTGATGTGAAAATGCTCCAAGACCTTATAATTGCAGCCGCACACGATGCTTCTGAACGAATTAAAGAAGTGATAAAAGAAAAAGCAGGTCCTCTTTTCAACGGTTTGAATATTCCTGGGATGGGACTTTAATGAACGCGATTGAGGAACTCGCAGAAAGCTTTTCTAGGTTACCCGGCATCGGGAAGAAAAGCGCGATGCGTATTTCATATCATCTTTTAAAATCTGACCCGGCGTTTTTGCACCTGATGGCAAAAGAGCTTTTGACACTTCATGAGCGCATAAAACAGTGCTCTGTCTGCGGTTCTTACACAGAAACCGACCCTTGCAGAATATGCTCGGATAACCTTCGCGACCGCTCTGTTATTTGTGTTGTTGAACAGCCGCAGGATGTACAGACAATAGAAGCTTCTAGGGAATTCAGGGGTCTTTTTCACGTTTTGGGCGGAGTTATTGCGCCGTTGGAAGGAATAGGCCCTGATAAACTTTCAATAGGAAAACTGATTGAGCGCGTCCGCGAAGAAAAAGTGCAAGAAGTTATAATAGCAACAAATCCCACGATTGAAGGCGACACAACTGCGCTTTATTTGCAGAAAGCCCTTGCGCCAACCGGCGTAACCGTTACACGGCTTGCATCGGGGCTTCCTGTTGGGGGCGATTTGGAGTACGCTGACAAACTTACGCTTGCCCGTAGTTTCCGGGGCAGGACTTCGCTTTAGCTTCGCGCAAAGCACGTCTTTTGGCGCGGATTCCGCCCGCAACCTGATATCGATCCGGCAATCCAGCTGCCTCGCGCTCTTTTTGGCTTTCAATCTGGAACTTCACCATCCGGCGAAACACATCCATAAGCGGCTCCGCACTGTTCTCCGGCTTTTCAGAAGGGCATATCCCAGCCGATTGCAGCTCTTTTATCAGGTAATAGCAAGTTTCTATCGTTGAAAGATAATCTTCTGCCGGCTCTTTTTTGAACGTATATTCGGAACGGTAGCCCGCCGTAAACGAGATTTTTTGAAGCGAAGTGATATTCGGGCTGAGCCGGAGCATCTTCTTAGCGCAAGCCCATGTCGCGTCAACAAGAAACACGAGAAGCTGCTTTCCTGCCATCGCCTCTTTTAACGTGTGCGGAGCTGTCTCTCTTACTCCGCCTGCCGTCCATGCGTCTTCCCCAGGATACATCACAACCGGAAAATACTTGTCATCGTGCAAAAGTTCGCGTATACGATTGTT
Source organism: Treponemataceae bacterium (assembly GCA_024685655.1). Classification (GTDB taxonomy): domain Bacteria; phylum Spirochaetota; class Spirochaetia; order Treponematales; family Treponemataceae; genus Treponema_I. The sequence continues at coordinate 9,383 of JAIKVO010000047.1, read as the reverse complement.
CTGCGTAAAATCCACCCCGATTATAAGCTCCGAGTCCGGCAACGAAAGCTGCGCCAGGCGGCCTGTTCCTGTTTTCTGCTTGTAGGCTTCTTTTGGGTGAATGAGAAAAACAAACTTTATTCCAGTTTCTATTTGCTTTATATACTTGCAATAACACGTTTCCATCGGACGGAAACACTTGTAGCACTTGTCAGCCATGATTCATGCTAGTGTAGCGGATTTTCCGCTGTTTTGCTACAATGTGCGCATGGACGGAAAAAACGATGTATGTGCGCGGTTTTGCAGGACAAAAATCATACTCGGCGATGACGCCGTGGAACGGCTAAAAAACTTACGCGTAGCCGTGTTCGGTGCGGGCGGAGTCGGAAGTTTCGTTATAGAAGCCCTTGCGCGTGCCGGGGTGGGGCACCTTGATATAATAGATTCAGATACAGTCGATATTTCGAACATAAACAGGCAGCTTTTCGCGCTTTCAAGCACAGTCGGTCGCTATAAAACAGAAGTCGCGGCGGAGCGCATTCACGACATAAATCCTGATGCAAAAGTGACGATTCACACAGTTTTCTACACGCCGGAAACTTCCGACGCGTTCAACTTTGCTGAATACGATTTTGTTGCCGATGCAATAGACACTGTGACCGGAAAAATCTCGCTCATAATGAAAGCAACAGAGGCAGGAACCCCGATAATAAGCTGTATGGGTGCCGGGAACAAACTTGATCCGTCAAAGTTCAAAATTGCAGATATTTACAGCACATCAGTTTGTCCGCTTGCGCGTGTAATGCGCCACGAGCTTAAAAAACACGGAATAAAAAAACTCGATGTCGTTTATTCAACAGAATTGCCTGCCGTAAAAACAGTTGATGCGCCGGGTAGTCTTTCGTTCGTACCGTCTACAGCTGGCTTGCTAATGGCCGGGCACATAATCAGAAAACTTACTGGAAGATAAGAAAAGCAGTCGGAATTTTTCTATTTCTTGTCGTTTGGTTATATTGAACCCAAACTTTCCAGGGGCTATCATATTCTAAACTGCACAGTTTATAAACAAAAGCAGTATTATCCAAACAAGATAGTATCACAGGAAAGGGGGATTATATGTTCGATGAAAACAGTTTCAGCCTGAAGGGAAAAATCGCGCTTGTGACAGGTGCGTCCTACGGAATTGGTTTTGCAATCGCCTCTGGCTTTGCAAAATATGGCGCGACGATTGTATTTAACGACATCAATCAGGAATTGGTCGATAAAGGGCTTGCAGCATATAAAGAAAAAGGCATTACAGCACACGGATATGTTTGCGATGTTACAGATGAAGAAGCTGTTGCAAAATTTATAGCTACAGTTGAAAAAGACATCGGAGTTATCGACATTCTTGTGAACAATGCAGGAATTATCAAACGCATTCCGATGTGCGAAATGTCCGCTGAAGATTTTAGAAAAGTTATTGATGTTGATTTGAACGCCCCATTCATTGTATCAAAAGCAGTTATTCCTTCAATGATTAAAAAAGGTCACGGAAAGATTATTAACATCTGCTCAATGATGAGTGAGCTTGGTCGCGAGACTGTATCTGCATACGCTGCTGCAAAGGGCGGACTTAAGATGCTTACACGCAACATCTGCTCAGAGTACGGACACGCGAACATTCAGTGTAACGGTATTGGGCCTGGATATATCGAGACACCGCAGACTGCACCGCTCCGCGAGCGCCAGGCAGATGGCTCACGACATCCGTTTGATGCGTTCATTGTAGCGAAGACACCAGCAGAACGTTGGGGAACAACAGAAGATCTTATGGGACCGGCAGTTTTCCTTGCTTCTGATGCGTCAAACTTTGTAAACGGTCATATCCTTTACGTTGATGGCGGTATTCTCGCCTACATCGGAAAACAGCCGTAAGGTTATAAATACCTTGCTTCGTCTATAAGCATAAACGGGGTCATGCCGTAGTCTGTCCTGATGCGGTCTGATGCAAGGCTGTGCGCGAGCGAGCCTTGCAAGGCTGCTTTCAATGCAGAGTAGCCTTGCGCCAAAAGCGCGCATATAAATCCAGAAAGCACGTCACCTGACCCGCCTTTTGCAAGGCAGTTTTTTCCAAGCGGATTAACAAACTGCTGGATTTTTCCGTCTTTCACCGTTGAAATAAGCGGCGATGCTCCTTTTACAATAAGAACAACACCGGGGTATTTCTTGCAAAAGGCGGCAGAAAGCGTTTCGCGGTTTTTTATGACGTAATTCACGTCCGGTGCATTAGAGAGCGTGGCTTCTGGCGATTTTGCGGATGTGGCTTCTGGCGCATTTTCTGAAAGAAGCCCGCAGATTTTAAGCAACGACAAGAATTCTTTAGGATGCGGTGTAAGTACAATCTGCTTTTTATCGCAGTTTTCTTCTAAGAAATTCGGTAAACTTTCCATATAAAAGATGTCCGCATCCAAGACGCAAGGAACATTGAGTTTCGCAAGCTCTGTAAGCCGCTCTTGTGCATCTTTCTTGGCTGTTTCATCCCGACCAAGCCCCATTCCAAGAGCAACAGCTGTCGTGTTTTTAGGAAGTTGCGTACCTGTCATAACTGCTGGCGAGCATGGAATTTCTGAGAGTTCATCGCTGTCTGGCTTTCTGTAGCCGTCACATGCAACGAGTGTCACAAGCCCGGCCCCGTATGCAAAACATGCTTCCCCCGCGATAATTCCCGCGCCGTGTTTTTCGCCTATCAGAATAACACCGTGGCCATAAGTTCCTTTATGAACGCATTGATTTTTTCGTTTTGGCGCGGCAAAATCATTCTTTTCAAGAAGCCACATTTCCGCAGGAATTGCTTGTGCGGGCGCGAATTGTGTGGATTGCGTACTGTTCGCGTTAGGCGCGGTTTGCGTTGTCTCCTGTGCGGATTGCTCATCACTCGTTTCCGCCAACGACTCAAAAACTTGACGAGTCACGCCCAAATTCCCACAATATACTTCGCCTACGTAATCTTTTGAATTATCAGCATAAAGGATTTTTTTGAGCGCACCCATCGTAGCAGTTACATTTGCCTTGAAAATATAGTCTCTTTGTGATGAGCTTGCGCACGAAAGGCAGCTCGGCACATCGCAAGCAATTTTACTTGCTTTAAGACTGTTTAAAAATCGGATAACTTCTGCCACTGATTCGTCAGGTTCGCCATGAAAGCCACTTCCGAAAATGCAGTCAACGACAGCCTCAAATCTACCAAATACATCTGAATCATCGTCATAAGGTCTGTCGCCAACTGTATCAAACGCGAACTCTCTTTTAAAAGCTGCAACATCACCGGTAAAAATACGTACACCGACTTTCTCCGCGCGTTCTTTTTGCCGTATGCAAGACGGTGATTTCGGGGGCAAAACGCTCCATACTATGCAATTCGGAATACGACGCGAAACAGCATAACCGTCACCCCCGTTATCTCCGCTGCCGCAAGCAATCAGAATTTTTGGCGCATCGCATCTTGATGTATAATAAAACAATCTATTTTCCAATGCTGCCGCTGCGTTTTCCATCATCACATCATCGGAAAGTCCGAATTTTTCTTGTACGGCTTTGTCCATCAATCTTGTATCATCAAAAAGTTTTTTCATAAATTCTCCAAATAACGTATCAAATTTGCATCACGAAAATTTATTTTAATTAAGCTGCAACACGTACTACAGCTGTTCAATCTTTCAAACTCAATATCCGCTTCAGCTCACCAGCTATGATATCCGCCATTTGTTTATGGATATCAGGTCCAGGATGATTTCTGGAACCGCTTGTCACAGAAGTCATTGGAGGAAGCATTTTCAGCGAAACACGCTTATCACCAGACATCATAATATAATCGGCAATTCCTGCTTCAATTGTCGGTTTAAGATCTATACCAATAATTCCATAAACCCACAAAATGAATGCATTTTTGTTGTTCTTCCTAAGAATCAGCAAAAACTCTTTTACCGCATCCGCTATATGGTTCAAATCTTCCTTTCTGTAATAACTTCCCTCTCCTGCAATTTCAGAAGCCTGCAAACAACCGGATGCGTCATTTGTACCAAGAGAAACCACAATGCAATCGGGCTGCCATAAATCGAACCGATTTTTCTGCACAGCTCCAAGGCGCACATTTTTTTCGCCACCAGCAAGCCCACAAACCTGCTCGTAATACGCGGGTATTGCACAATCGGTATTGCTACACCAGCTCCAATATACACCCCAACCGCCTTGCGAAATAAGCCGGATATCAGCCTTAAGCTTTTCTGCCACAAGAAAGGTGTAATTTCCGTTCATAGACATCCATGCAGAAATCCACTTCATCTCGTCTTTTTCACCTACAAGCCCCTCTCCGCTCGTTATGCTGTCGCCTACAAACTCTATTTTCAGCTTTTTTTCGGGCACCGGCGCAAACTGGCCATCTTGGGAAACTTCTACAGACTCAACGACAAGAGAGTGAGATTGATCCTCGCTCATCGCCTGGGTATCCTTTATAATTTGTACGTTATGGAACTCATTCGGTGCAAAAGTGCGGAAAACGCAGACCCTGTGACTGCCCGGCGGAAGCATCATGCGAGAGATTACAGCACCATTTATAACAATAAGAATCCACGGTTCAAAAAGAGTACAGTCCGATTTCAGGTTGACCCACATTTCCGTTGCCGCTACGTTAAATTCAATTCCGCTTCCTGCCCAAAACAATGCGAGCGGATTAACCCCGGTTTTGCCGGACATATCGCATGCCGTTCGCCCATTTATTTTCATTTCAGGGATTTGAGACAACAACAACTTTCTCAAAGATTCCGCCATAAAACCTCCAAACACAGTGTATCACATTTGATAACAGCAGAGAAGGAAAAATTGTGGCATATACCTTACAGTATGCAATCCTGTGGAATCATCTCTTTAGAATTTCATGGTGCACTGACTGCGTGAATAATTTAATTCTTTTGTACGCTTTTTTTACACACAAGCAAAATGTTTGCGGCTCTCCTTGCTTATATAAACAGTGATGTGTAATATTAATCCATGCGAAAATCCGGACATGCCGATTTGCCGCTTCATACGGGAACTGTGCCGAAATGGCTTGCAGACCGTATGATGACGACTGGTACGCTTATAATTGAAGCTCTTGTTATGAACTATGGGCGAAAAGAAGCCCTTGTGCGACTGAGTGACCCGCTTTGGTTCCAGTCGTTTGGGGCTGTTATGGGCATGGACTGGCACTCTTCGGGTATTACAACAAGCGTGATGTACGCTCTGAAACGCGGGCTTAATCCGCGGGCAAGGGATTTGGGCATTTGCGTCTGCGGAGGACGTGGCAAATATTCGCGGAAAACTCCAGAAGAACTTCAGATTCTTGCCAGCATTTCAAACCTCGACGGTGACGCGCTTATAAAGGCGAGCAAGCTTTCTGCAAAAGTTGACAATACCGCCGTTCAAGACGGATTCCAACTTTATCAGCACAACTTTATTGTTACATGTGACGGTGACTGGGCCGTTGTTCAGCAAGGAATGAACGTAGAAAAACGCGCAGCAAGGCGGTATCACTGGTGCTCGGATAATGTACGGCTTTTTGCGGAAAAAGACGGATTTTTGGACGAGCCGCACACGGGAGTCACCGGCGAGAATAAGGGTGATATTCTGAATTTGACAGCTGCCGATGCCGACAAGACCCGAAGCGCGATACTTACGCTTTCAAAAGAAGAGCCGTCACGGGTTTTAAAAGAATGCGTGGCAATCTTTAACAGCGACGGTACACAGAACACCGCCAGTTTGTGGAACGGAAGCGATTCCGGTGAAGTCGCAGATTCGAAATACGCACGCAACGCCGTTCTTCCCGCGCATCATGAAGTTCGCAAAGAAGACGTAAACACAAAACGGCTCGGTGCAGTTTTGACGACCGCTTACGAAAAGCAGCCCGAAGATTTTTCGAGCCTCTTGCTTACAGAAGGGCTTGGTCCGCGAACGCTACAGTCGCTGACGCTTGTAAGCGAAGTGATTTACGGAACGCCGAGCCGATTCACAGATCCAGCGCGTTTTTCATTCGCACACGGCGGCAAAGACGGTCACCCGTTCCCGGTTCCGCTTAAAATATATGATGAGTCCATCCGCGTTTTACAAGATTCTATTGAAAAATCAAAGTTGGGATATAACGAAAAGTCGGAGTGTATACGGAAACTTCACAGCACAGCGTTGCGCATTGAACAGCAGTGCGAGCCGGATGCCGATTTTGATGCTGTTATTAAGCACGAACGGCTTCATTCAAAAGAATGGGGTGGTAGGACAGTCGGAAGCTGAGAAATGCGAGGTTGCTGTGGTCTACCGGCGCACTGTGAGGTACTGGCACGGCTTGCGAGTTACTTTGTAAAATCACAAAATACAAACTTCGCTCTCACCAAACACGCCAGCTGCCCCCAGCGAAACATCAGCACCGCGCAAGAAGCTGGTTCATCTTATCATCAAGAATAAGTAATCTTCTGTGCAGTTCCTCCACCTGATTCAGACTCGACATTATCTTTGACTGCATGTAAACATCGGCAAGAAATCCGTCAAAAACAAAATCAGCGAAAGTCGCGAACATTGCGGAATCCATGTTGAAATCCGTCGGAATAACGATGTCTTTCAGCTCCCGCTGCAACGCACCGAGCAACGTGTTTATCCGCGACATAATATCGCGTGCGGAGCTGAGTTTCGCATGTTTTATCAAATCCGTAAGGAATCCTCCGCCAAGAATATCGAAAAATCCCCAGTTGCGTGCGCTTCGGAATTTGCCCATCGCTTCTTCCGTCAAAGGAATAAGCTCATTAAGAATCACTTTTACGTCATTTATCTCTTTGCGAGAAAGTTCGTTGTTCATAACGTAAAAATAATATGATTGTAACGATATGGCAAGTAAAAACGTATTGTGATAAAATGCGCGACTATGAAAATATCATCATTCATCAAAAAAGAGCCAGTTCTTATTGCTGCCGCTATTTTGGCATGCGTCTCGCTCTGTATAGTCCGTCCGTCGTTCGCGGTTGTTCTGGACGCAATAGATTTTAGGGTGCTTTCGCTTTTGTTCTGCCTGATGGGGATTATTGCTGCTTTTAGAAGCGTAAACGTGCTTGATGCGTTCGCCTGCAAAGTGCTCAATGTTTGCAAAACCGAAACCGGTGTATTTTTTGCGCTCACGTTCCTCGTCTTTTTTATGTCGATGCTCGTTACAAACGATGTCGCGCTCCTGACGTTCGTCCCGATTTCTCTGATTATTTGCGGCAAAGCATCTTTTTCGCGCCGTAAGTGCGTAGAGCTTGTCGTTATTGAAACGCTCGCGGCGAATCTTGGCTCTTGCGTTACTCCGATGGGAAACCCGCAGAACTTATTTTTGTATTCGTTCTACAACATGGATGCGGCGACTTTTTTCCCTGTCGTGCTGAAAATCTGCGTTCCTTCGATTGTTCTGCTTGCTCTTGCAGTTTTGAAAGCCTCTGATAAAAAGAAGAAAATCGCCGTGGACGTGGAGCCTGTAAAAGTGCAGAGCCCTGTTAAAACAGCCGTTTATTCTGCCGTCCTTGTGGTGATTTTGCTTTCTGTTTTCCGCATTGTCGATTATCGCATTTCACTTGCGGTTTGTGTCGTCTGTCTTGCCGCAATGAACTTCCGGCTTTTTGCTAAAATCGATTATTGTCTGCTTTTGACTTTCACCGGATTTTTTATCTTCACAGGATGCATCAGCACTGTTCCAGCTGTCTCTGCTTTTTTGCGCGATATGCTTAAAACGCCGTTCTCGTGCTACCTTACAGGAGTTGTGACTTCGCAAGTTATAAGTAATGTTCCGGCGGCTCTTTTGCTCGCAGGATTCACGTCTTTCTCGGAGCCGTTGCTGCTTGCCGTAAACGTCGGCGGTCTTGGCACGTTGATTGCATCGCTTGCAAGCGTGATTTCTTACAAGCTTTACAACAGCTGGAAAGATGAGCAGCCGTCCGAACCAGATTTTGCCCAGGATGCGGGTGCAAAAAATGTGGTAGATTCGGCAAACGGCTCCCAAAATAGCGCAAAATCCCCAAAAAAAGTGTCATATATGGCAGTTTTCACAGTCTACAACCTGATTTTCCTCGTACTTATAGGAACCGTCGCCTGGCTGCTGTAGAAATATTTGTGATTTCTGCAGTAAAAACTTTGGCCGAGCGATAAAACTCTTGCAAAAATTGCGAATGTTCTTGATGTAGAATTGTATAAACTGTTTGTTCCACAAAAGTTAATAATGCAGTCAGAGTCGATAAATGAATTAAAACACGCTATAATAAAAACAGTGGAAAATCTTGTTCACGACACTTTGAGCGATTGGGAAATTCAGTAATAATTTGTTTTTTTTCGTGCACCAAAATGGCGGAGATTTAAAGTCTCACTTGAAATCTCCGCCACAACTGGGCAAGGGATTGTAGGGGCAGCCCGTTAGGGCTGTTCGGTAGTGATGGCGTTTGCCGGATATTTACCGGCAACGACAGAACGGACGAATGGAGCGCGGTTAACGCGTAACCCCGAAAAGCCCGGTTCTGGTATTCAGCCGCTTGTCGGCGAATGCCAGAATGCCCCCAATCCTCCGCAAACTCGCGAACATAAAAAAACCCTGAAAGGTCGCGGTTGCAAAACTCGCATCCTTACAGGGCTTTCGTTTGCGCCGAGGTTGTTACGCCCCGGAACGATCACACATTTGAGTTGTCCGCAAGACTGAGCTTACAGACAAGTCCGCGCATTGTCGCAGCTTAGTTGCTGTAAACGTCGCGCTTTGTGTATGTTGTGTGCAGCAAGTGATGTGCTTTCTCGCTGTTTGGCTCGCCAAAGTACTCTTTGTAAATCTGAGTAATAAGCGGGTTCTGGTGTGAGCAGCGAATCTCGTGAGTCTCGTCATCGTTGTACAATGCCGCGGCTCTCTTGATGCGGAGCTCATCGCTGTGACCGTATGGCTGTCCTCCACCGGTAACGCATCCACCCTTACAGGCCATAACTTCAATAAAGTCATAAGGACGCTCTTTACCTTCGGCAGCTGCCTTGCGGATTTCCTGAATAACAGCATCAACGTTAGCCATCTGATGGATAACTGCAATCTTAACTTTTGTTCCGTTAAGGTCAACAACAGCTTTCTTTACGCCTTCAAGGCCACGAACTGGTGTGTAGTTTACATCGCCAAGCTCATTGCCTGTAACAAGCTTGTATGCTGTACGAACGGCAGCTTCCATAACACCACCCGTAGTACCGAAGATTGTTCCGGCACCTGTGTATGGTCCGATCGGGCTGTCTGCCTCTGAATCCGGAAGGTCTGCGAAGTTGATACCAGCCTGGCGAAGAACGGCGGCAAGCTCTCTTGTTGTAAGAACTTTGTCTATGTCCTGTGCTCCAGATGACCTCATGTGGTCATC
>JAIKVO010000046.1 GCA_024685655.1 Treponemataceae bacterium | reverse complement strand
CAAGGTTTGTGCCGGTCGCGAGTGTGCTGACCATGCGATTACGGCGGGCAAGTTGCGCGAGACTGATGCAGGCGGTCTGTGTGGCATGACTGCCAACTCAGGAAATGAGCCCGGCTGCCAGCTCGTCCTCGACACTTATGTTTCCGCGGAGCAGTTTCTTTTTGAAAGCGAGGACAAGCCGCCTTACGACGTTCTGATTTTTGACATCCAGATGAAGAACATTAACGGCATGGAGCTTGCAAAAACCTTGCGGAAACGCGGCTGTGACTCTGAAATCATTTTTGTGACAGGCGTTCCCGATTACGCGATTGAAGGCTACGAAGTCGGCGCAATCCGCTATATCCTGAAACCCGTAAAACCCGAAGTTCTTAAGTCGCTTTTGGACAAAGTGTACGAAAACCGCCAGAAAAAAGCAGACGATTATTTCGTTCTCGGACAGGGAGCCGATTTGGAGCGCATTCCGTTTGAGAAAATCGTTTACATAGAAGCGCGCGGCCATTACGTTTTTATGAAAGGTGCGGATTTTGAGCGTGAATGGAAAAGCTCGTTTTTGGATGTTACAAAATCGCTTGAAAAAAACAATGGCGGCATAGAAAATAAAAACGCTACCGGGCGGTTTTTCTGCCTAAGGCGCGGATTGCTAGTGAATCTTTCGCATGTTGTCCGCATAACGCGTACTGACTGTGTTCTTGATAACAGCGAAGTGCTTCCTGTCGCACGTAGCGTTTACAAAGACCTTAATGATGCGTTCATAGCATATTTCACAAAAAACTGACAATATCGATTGCGACACTACAAACAAGATACCTAATATGTCATTCTAATATCTAAATCATAATAATTATCATAATTTTACCCCTTACGGCATAAAACGTAATGTTCATTCCGGCAAAGACCAGAGTGAAGTTGTGATGGATGATTTATTTTTTGAATGATTTTGTGGTAAAACATCAGGCGAGGTGACGCTCGCCGTCCACCGCCAGAAACGCTTGGAGATGATTCAGGCACTTGAAAGAAAATAGTGTTTCAACTCCGAAGGGGTGCTTTTCCTATGCTTGACCCGAATATCTTTTTTCCGTTTATAATAGTTACATGAACGATTTAATAATGTTGATTCTGTTGTGTGTCGGAGTCGCGATTCTCTCTGCACTGCTTACAGTTCTCGTCCTTAAGAAGCGATATGAACGGCGTTTGTCCGATTTTCAGGATTCCGTCCTTAAAAAGCAGCGCGACGAAGTTCAGAACATATACCAGACGATGCGCGCGTGGCGACACGACTACCACAACCATATCCAGTCCATAAAAGCAATGCTCGCGATGCAGAAATTTGCGGAACTTGACAAGTATCTTGATACGCTGGAAAGCGATTTGGACAGCATAGACATAGCGATACGCACCGGAAATGTCGGTTTGGACGCGATTCTTAGCAGCAAAGTGTCGATTGCGCGGAAAAACAATATTGAAGTGAACTGCACCGCGAAAGTGCCGGAGATTCTTACGATAGCCGACGTGCATCTTTGCGCAATCGTCGGAAACTTGCTCGACAACGCGATAGAAGCGTGCGAAAAACTGGACGGGAACAGGTTTATCCGCATTTATATCGGGCTTTTCAAGCAGCAGCTGTACATTTCTGTTTCCAATTCGACGTGCGAAAAACACCGCCGCCGTCTTTCGGAGCTTGTTACGTCAAAACTGGGCGAACACGGCTTTGGCTTAAGGCGAATTGATCGTATTGCAGCCCAGTACGACGGCTACGTGAACCGCAAGAACGAGCCGGGTATCTTCGCAACAGAAGTGATGCTGCCACTGTAAGAAGGGGCGCTCGCTAGGGTTTTAGGGGTGGAACCCCTAGGTGATGGGGTAGCCCGCGACAAAGTGCGGGCGTAGGGGAAGGCTTTCCCCTTCATAATAACAATTCGTGTCCGATTTTTTGCATTTCGTGAACGCCTTCGTCATGGCGAAAAAAAATATGATACAGTAGATTTGTTCGGAAACCTATGTTTCCTCACTTGTCAAAGATGCCGGAGGTATTGATGAAAGCGAAAGAAAAAAACGCAAAAGAAAAGAAAAACTCTATTTTTAAGAACGCTTTTATTGTGTACAGCGCAATGTTCAAGCGTTATCCGACCGCGATTCCTCTTGTGATTGTGTATCTTGTTTGCGCAGTTACGCTGCCTTTTATAAACACGCTTATTCCGGCCCTTGCTATTAAGGGAATTACGAGCGGCAGTGCGCAGACTTTCATGATTAATATCGGGATTGCCGTTTCGGTTTTTTGTGTGTTTACGTGCATCAAAGTATTCTGCGAGAAGAAAATGCAGCTGAAGCATACTTATGTAAGGCTCGGTGTGTTCATGGTCAATTTTCTTAAAAAGGCAATAAACACGGATTATCTGAATATTGAGCCGCAGCCGAAGCAGAAGATTATGGGAAAAGGCATTCAGGGTGTTTCGGGAAACTATCAGGGGGCGGAGCGCGTTTCGACGTCGGCGCTTTATCTGCTTGTCGTCATGTTGGGCGTTTTGAGCTACGGAACAGTTATTTTTATGCTGGACTGGAAGATAATCGTCGTTATGATAGGTATGTTCACGTTCGATATTCTGCTCAGGAACCATGCGGTTAAGTACGGCGACAACAACAGGGAGCTTTCGACAGAGCCGTGGCGGAAGATGGAATATCTTGAACGGAACGCGATGAATGTGAGCGCGGGAAAGGATACGAGGATTTTTAACTTGAAGGGACTTTTTTCTCGCCATTTTGATTCGCACATAAAAACTTACAAAAAATTCCGCTCTAAGTATCAGCTGTTGTGGTATTATCCGACGATTTCCGACAGCGCTTTTAATTTTGCGCGCGACTGGCTTGCATACACGCTTTTGATACACAAGGTTCTTTCTGGCCAGATTGATGCGGCGGAATTCACGATTTATATAGGGCTTGTCGCTAGCTTTTCCGAGTGGATTTACGACGTTTCGTGGAATATCGCTGAGCTGAGGGAAGCGAGCCATCAGTTCAATGATTATCACGAGTTTATGAATCAAAAGGATGTTTTTGAGCGGCATGAAGAAAGTGCGTCGAGTTCGGGCTCGGTTGCTTGTGGAGCGGCTGGGGCTGGAGAGCTTTCCGGCGCGGTTGCTTGTGGCGCGGCTGGTGGTGCGCGGAATGGCTCGCGTGCGTCAGAAGATTCGCCGAGTGTCACGCCTGCCCAACACGAGCCCGCAAAGGGTGAGTCCAAGAGTTCGTCGAGTGTCGCACACATCTTGCGTTCGTCTGCAAAGCGTGAGTGTTCGAAGCCGCCGCAGATTGAGTTCCGTCACGTCAGCTTCACCTACGAGGGAAGCGACAAGCCTGTGCTTAAAGACGTTAGTTTTAATTTCCGCGCGGATGAGAAAATCGCGCTTGTGGGAAACAACGGCGCCGGCAAAACAACAATCGTAAAGCTTTTGTGCGGCTTGTACCCGCCTACGACCGGCGAGATTCTGATTGACGGAAAAAGCATAAACGACATAGGTGTGGAAAAGTATCAGGATATGATAAGTGTGCTTTTCCAGGACACGTCGCCAATCGCGCTTTCTATTGCCGAGAATATCGCCGGCTGCGAGCTTGCTGATATGGACAGGGAACGTGTTCGGACAAGCTTAAAAAAAGCCGGGCTTTGGGAAAAAATAGATTCGCTATCCAATAAAGAAGAGACGTACATTACGCAGACGCTGAATGAAAACGGTGTCGTTCTTTCCGGCGGAGAAACGCAAAAGCTGCTTCTTGCAAAAGCCATGTACAAAGACGGTCCTGTACTGATTCTTGACGAGCCGACATCCGCACTCGACCCGATTGCAGAAAGCCGCATTTATGAGGAATACAACAATATGGCGGCTAACAAAACGGCTGTGTTCATTTCGCACAGGCTTGCGAGCACCAAATTCTGCGATCGCATTTTGTTCCTTGACGACGGCCAGATTGTTGAGGTGGGAACACACGATGAGCTGATGGAAAAAGGCGGCAAATACCGTGAGATTTTCGATATCCAGAGCCACTATTACAAGGAGACTGTAGCAGAAGATGCGGATGGCGCGG
>JAIKVO010000041.1 GCA_024685655.1 Treponemataceae bacterium | reverse complement strand
CGCGTCGGATTAGTTTAAATACAAAATGTTGACCTGCCTATGCGCGGGTCCCAGTAACGAAAAAAATCAGGGTACCTCGCTAGAAACTTCGCACTTTGTGCTCGTTGCGAATTCCCTCACGGGAGCCTCCCTAATTTTTTTCTACGTCCCACGCATAGGCAGGTCGTCACTGTTTAGTACTTCTCCGCGACAACTTCCCCATCCGCCAACCCTATATCTCAGCCGAAAATCTGTTTTACTAAGTCCTTCACGTCTGCAACGCGGATAATGCCCGGCTCGCTTCCCGGCGCGACAAAGTTCTTGAACCCAAGCGCAGTCGCTGTTTTGATCCGCTGCTTAAGCCCGCGCACCGGACGAATCTCGCCCGCAAGACTTATCTCCCCTGCGATAACCATCTTGTCTTTCAGCGGCAAATCCGTCCGCGCCGAATAAAGTGCCGCCGCCAGAGCCGCATCCACGCTGCTCTCCGTTATCCGCACGCCGCCCGCGACGTTCACATAAATATCGCACTCGCTGAACTTAAGCTTCGTTTTCTTTTCTAGCACGGCGGCTACGCGGCTTACACGCGCCGAATCGATGTTATCGGAATAAACCCTGTTCACAGAAGCTTTCGCCGGCACTGTGAGCGCCTGAATCTCCACCATAAAGACCTGTGTTCCCTCCATCACCGGAACAATCGCAATACCTGCCGGAATACCGTTTTCGCGTCGAATCATGAACATCCCCGAAGGATCATCCACAGGCTTAAGCCCCTTTTCGCTCATCTCAAAAATACCTAGCTCATCCACTGAACCAAAGCGGTTTTTCTGTGCGCGCAAAAACCGAACATCTTCCTCGTTCCGGTCAAAAGAAAGCACCGTATCCACAAGATGCTCTAGCGACTTTGGCCCCGCGATGCTTCCGTCCTTCGTTATATGTGCCACAAGGAACATGACCGAATCGCGCTCCTTAACCCAGCTTACAAGCTCGTTCGCGCAGTATTTAAGCTGACTCACCGAACCGGGGATAACACCGGCTTCCGGGCTGCAAACAGTCTGAATTGAATCAACGATAATACAAACAGGTGATATTGCGTTCAGCGCGCTTTCTATGCTTTCAAGGCTTGTGGAGCAAAGCAGTTCGATATTCGATGTGTCCAAGCAGAGCCTGTCCGCGCGGTTTTTTATCTGCGAGGCCGATTCCTCGCCCGAAACGTACAGAACCTTGCCTGCCGCCCGATTGCTGTTCGCTACTGCGACAGCCGTTTGCAGCAAAAGTGTAGACTTTCCAATACCAGGCTCGCCACCCACAAGAATTGCGGAACGCTTCATTATGCCGCCGCCAAGAACGCGGTCAAGCTCTTTAATGCCGCTGTGAAAACGAGAATCTTCTAGCGCGGAAACTTTCGAAAGCGGAACTGGCTTAGAGTTTACCGAAGAAAATGGCGCAGGAACTGTCGCCGCAGAGTTTTGCACAGTCTGCTCCTCGAACGAGTTCCATTCGCCGCATTCCGGGCAACGTCCAAGCCATTTGGGCATTGTGTAGCCGCACGATGAGCACCTAAAGACTGTCGATGTTCCTTTCTTTTTCGCCATTGAAACGTCCTTTTTGAATAATTTCGGGAAGCATGGTACCCCCTGTCGGTCAGCGAGCTGACTTGATTAGTTTACGGCAGGAAATAAGATAAGACAAGAGGATAATAAGGATATGGCGGTACCCGACGTTCAAACAACAATCCGCTGTGCACAGGACGTGCACAAAAACTCACGGGTTTTTCAATTGCAAAACCCGGTTAGGTCGGACAACAAGGACGTTGTTCGACCGTCGGTCGCTACGTTCCGGGTTCGCTAACGCTCATTCCTACGCGGTGCCCGCTTCGGAACGGCTTCGCCGCCCTGCACATCGCTTACCGGACGCAACTGTGCGCCGAACAGGATGTTTTTTTGTTGGCAAAGTGCATCTCCCCCCCAGATAAGTAAAAAACTAAAATTTTTTGAAAAATTTAAGAAAATAATATGGTAAAAATATGTTAAATATAAGTAAATTAACTAAATATCTTGAGTGTTTGAATTCTTAACAAATTCTAAAATTTGCTTGACATTTTTTTTTGAGTATGGTATGTTTATATCAGCTTGTAAATAAGCTGATAAACTCTCTCCGATGTCCGGCTTGCTGGACGATGGGGGTCGATAGGCGTTGCCTACCGACCCCTGTTTTTTTATCCGCACTATTATCCAACGCAAAAAAAAGCCGCACCAAAATGGCGCGGCGTAATCTACAGCGTTTCCTGCTTCGCTATTGTCGTGCTTCCCGGTGGTACAGAATTCGTAAGCCAAACATTTCCGCCGACTACACTACCTTTCCCGATTATAGTTTCCCCGCCCAAAATCGTTGCGCCTGCGTATATCGTCACGTCGTCCTCAATCGTTGGGTGGCGTTTTTTGTTAGTCATCGCTTTTTTTACGCTCACGGCTCCAAGCGTTACTCCTTGGTAAAGCTTAACGTTGTTCCCGATAATCGTTGTCTCACCGATAACAATTCCTGTGCCGTGATCTATGAAAAACGATTCGCCTATCTCTGCTCCTGGGTGAATGTCTATTCCCGTTTTTCCGTGTATATACTCTGACATTATGCGCGGAATTATCGGAACTCCGTTCACATGCAGAAAATGTGCTATGCGATAAACAAGAATTGCTTCCAATCCAGGATAAGAAAGAATTATCTCCTCAGCGCTCCGTGCAGCGGGGTCTCCGTCAAGCGCGGCTTTAACGTCAAGCATAATTTTCCGCCGAATCTCTGGAATTTCTTCGATTAAGGAAAGAACTGTCTGCTCGGCAAGGTTAAAGCAATGCGAATCTGCTGCTCCTTTTTTTAAATATATCAAAGCTTTTTGGGTTTCTTGCGTAAGAACAGCGGCAATTCGATGAATCTTTTCGCCTGTTATATACCGTAAATTGTATTCATCTAAATACTCCGCGCAACGAAATCCCGGAAAAATAAGGGATTGAATGTCTTTCAATGCTGAAATCACATTCTCTCTGTTCGGGAAGCTTTCGTTCTCGGACATGTTTATTGCACCGTACTTGGTGTATGAGTCGAGTATTGTTTCTGTCAAGAAATCTATGTTTTTCATAGGTTAAATATACAAATCATCGTAGAAAAAAACAATCATCATTCGGTGTGTATCAGACGTTTCCGTATAAATTTGCATGAATTCGCTTTTGTAACTCTTGACAAAAACCAGACCTGTAAGTATATTTGTAAGACATCTTGCCCGGTGCGTTTTCGCGTATGGGGATTTTTTCTATGCCTCTATAGCTCAGTCGGTAGAGCGCAACCATGGTAAGGTTGAGGTCAACAGTTCGATTCTGTTTGGAGGCTGTTACCTAGTTTTAGAAAAGGAGTGTTGAAATGGCTTCAAAGAAAACAGCTGTTGAGATTATTGCATTGCAGTGCTCAGAGTGTAAACGCAAGAACTATACAACGTACAAAAATCGCAAGAACATTCAGGGAAAGCTTGAACTGAGTAAGTATTGTCCGTTTGATCGCAAGCATACATTGCACAAAGAAACAAAAGCAAAATAATTTTGTATATTTTCTTTCTGTTTGTAAGATTTTGCGGCAGAAAGTTTATATATTTAGGTCAGTAGCTCCAATGGTAGAGTGGCGGTCTCCAAAACCGTTTGTTGCGGGTTCGAATCCTGCCTGGCCTGTTATCTTTAATATTGTGGGGACTGAAAAATGAAAGTCGTTCAGTTTATAAAAGAATGCGGTGCGGAACTGAAGAAGGTTGTATGGCCTGGAAGAGACGATGTTCTTTCTTCTGTAAAAATGGTTCTTGTTTCTACCGTCATTGTTGCTGTAATCCTCGGTCTCTTTGACTTCCTGTTCAATACAGGTATTACTCTTATTTTTTAGGTAATAGTACATGGCAAAGGGTTGGTATATACTCCATACCTATTCTGGTTACGAAAACAAAATAGAGCGCACTATCCGTTCTATGCTTGAGAATGGTGATTTGTCTCCAGAAGTCGTTTTGGATGTAAAAGTTCCTGTAGAAGACGTTTGTGAAGTTAAAGACGGAAAGAAAAAAGTTGTCTCTAAGAAATTCTTGCCGGGCTACATAATGATTGAGCTTGATCTTCCTGAATTAGGCTGGAAGGATACTTGCGCGAAAATCCGCAGGATTCAGGGAGTGACTGCTTTCGTCGGTACGAGCAGCAATGTTCGTCCTCGTCCAATTTCCGCTGATGAGGCTAAGGCTTTGTTGCAAAAGTCTGGTGAGATTAAGGGTGAGAAATCCGTTAGGATGAAACAGTCTTTCTCGGTCGGCGAGCAGGTTAAGATTATTGATGGTCCTTTCGCGACATTCACAGGTTCTATTGAAGAAGTTAATAGTGAGAAAAATAAACTGCGTGTAGTTGTCCAGATATTTGGACGCTCTACGCCGGTTGAAGTTGATCTTTTACAAGTAGAAAAGATTTAGTGTTAAAAGCCTGGTTTCTATAATCAGGCTTTTGGCGTTTTTTCTTTGTTTTGGGAGAGGTTGCCGGTTCGTCGAACGCAGGTGCCTCGCTAGATAGAAAATACAACGTATTTCTGTCATACCAATTTAAGGAGATATAAAATGGCTAAAAAGAAGGTTACGGCTGTTATCAAACTGCAGTGTCCTGCAGGAAAGGCAACGCCAGCTCCGCCAGTTGGTCCTGCTCTTGGACCTCATGGAGTAAGCGCACCTCAGTTTGTTCAGCAGTTCAATGACCGCACAAAGACCATGGAGCCAGGGCTTATTATCCCGGTTATCATTACGGTCTATCAGGACAAATCATTTACATTTATTCTGAAAACTCCTCCGGCAGCTGTTCTTATCAGGAAAGCTCTTGGTATCGAGAAAGGCTCTGGAAACTCAATTCTGAATAAAGTAGGTGTGCTCTCAAAAGCAAAGCTTGAGGAAATCGCAAAAATCAAACTGCCAGACGTCAATACTGACGATCTTGAGGCTTGTAAGCGCATTGTCGCTGGAACGGCTCGCAGTATGGGTGTAGAGGTGGAGAAGTAGTATGAAACACGGAAAAAAATATCTCGAATCCCTTAAGAAATATGATTCATCAGCGGTGCTTGATGTAGTAAAGGCATGTGAGACAGTTAAAGAGCTTAAATTTGCTAAGTTTGATGAGACTGTTGAAGTACATGTTAATCTTCGCCTTGCAAAGAACCAGACAGTTCGTGATACAGTAGTTTTCCCGAATCAGTTCAGAGGCGAGAAAAAGGTTCTTGTATTCTGTAAAGAAGACCGCATTAAGGAAGCTCTCGATGCTGGTGCTGCTTATGCTGGCGCTGCGGAGTATATCGACAAAGTAAAGGGCGGTTGGCTCGATTTTGATGTCGCTGTAGCAACGCCTGATATGATGAAAGATGTTGGACGTCTTGGTATGGTTCTTGGCCGCAAGGGTCTTATGCCTAACCCGAAGACGGGTACAGTTACAAATGATATTGTTGCTGCTATTGGTGAACTTAAGAAAGGTCGTGTTGAGTATCGTGCTGACAAGCAGGGTGTTCTTCATATGGCTGTTGGTAAGACATCAATGGATGCAGACAAGATTGCAGAGAACATCAAAGCTCTTCTTGGTGAGATTTCACGCAAGAAGCCGGCTGATGCTAAATCTGGCTATGTACAGTCTGTTTCTGTAAGCTCAACAATGGGCCCTGGCGTTTGGGTAGACTATAAGGAAGGAGAGTAACATGGCTGTAAAAGCAAAAAAACTCCAGCCTGCAAAAGTCGAGGCAATTTCTGCTGTTAAGAGCACACTCGAAGGATATAACGACTATATCTTCACTGAGTACCGCGGACTTACAGTAGAGCAGATTTCTAATCTGCGCAAACAACTTAAAGCAAAAAACTGCGAATATAAGGTTATCAAGAACAATTTTGCTCGCGTTGCATTCGAAGAAATGAAAGTCGAGAATGTAACAGATTTCCTTGCCGGTCCTACGGCTATCGCACTTCTTAAAGAAGATCCTAACGAAGTTGCAAAGGTTCTTTTTGATTTTACAAAAGAGGTTCCTGCCCTTTCTGTAAAAGGTGCTTTAATTGACAACGAGCTTTATGATGCTGCAAAAATCGAAGCTTTCTCAAAGCTTCCTGGAAAGAAACAGCTCATTGCAATGCTCATGTCTGCTATCAATGGTCCTGTTCAGAAGCTTGCTGCAACATTGCAGGCTTATGTGGACAAAAAATTAGCAGAAGGTGGAGAAGCTCCTGCAGCTGCGGAGTAACTTCGCTACTATATAATGCATGTCAGGCTTCATAGCTGTCGTCCTGTCGTGCTTACAAAAAAATACATATTCTAAGGAGAAGATAATATGGCAGCTCTCACAAATGATCAGATTTTGGATGCAATTGCATCAATGACAGTACTTGAGGCTTCAGAGCTCGTTAAGGCTATGGAAGAGAAATTCGGTGTAACAGCAGCAGTTGCAGTTGCAGCAGCTCCTGGAGCAGCGGGTGGCGCACCAGCAGCAGAAGAGCAGACAGAGTTCAATGTTACTCTTGAAAGCGCAGATGCTTCTAAGAAGATTGCAGTTATCAAGGCTGTTCGTGAAGTTACAGGTCTTGGTCTTAAAGAGGCAAAGGATCTTGTTGAAGGCGCTCCAAAAGTACTTAAAGAGGGTGTATCTAAGGAAGATGCAGCTAAGATTAAGGAAACTGTTGAAGCAGCAGGTGGAAAGATTAAGATTGCTTAATCATCCTGAGTTGTTTGGGAAGCAGCCTTTGACGGCTGTTTCCTTATATATTTGATTTTTTTACTCTGAATGAAGCTGCCGGGATAGTATTGTTTCGGCGGCTAAATCTGTATTAGATAAGCGGACTGTATTAGAATGCAGACCTTGTTACAGCAAAATGTGTTAAGGGGGATTTGATGTTCGCAAAAAGCCGGACGGTCAATCGTCAGTATATTGGTAAAAATATCCAGAATTTTATGGAGCTGCCAGATTTAATAGATATACAGCTCTCATCCTATGAAAGTTTCTTGCAGAAAACGAAGTTGGATAATAAAGAACCGCTGGCGGAGCAAGGACTCCAGGAAGTTTTTAATTCCACATTCCCCATTGAGAGTCCGAACGGGGATATGATCCTTGAATACGAGTATTATGAGCTCGATGAGCAGAATATAAAGTTTTCAGAACTCGAATGCAAGCAGAAGGGACTGACATATTCAGTACCTTTGAAAGCGCGCATAAATCTGGTTTTCCAGCAGACAGGTGAAATACGTCAGAAAGATATATACATGGGTGATATTCCGCTCATGACAGACCGTGGAACGTTTATCGTCAACGGTGCTGAGCGTGTTGTCGTTTCACAGATTCATCGTTCTCCGGGCGTTATTTTCTGTAATGAAAAAGGTGTTCTTTCCAGCCGTATAATTCCATATCGCGGAAGTTGGCTTGAATTTGAAATTGATCAGAAAAAAGAACTGATTTATGCAAAAATTGACCGCAAGAAAAAGATTCTTGGTACGATTTTCCTTCGTGCACTCGGTTATAATTCACGAGAAGAGATTATCCGCGCTTTCTACGAGACAAAGAAGCTTAAAATAAAGAGCACAAGAGAGTTCAAAGATTCTTTGATTGGAAAGATTCTCGCTGAGGCTGTTTATTCTGAAAAAACTGAGGATGGCGAGAAGAAGAAGATTTTCCGCGCGGGTGAGAAGCTTCATCCGCATGATATCGATGAGCTTTATTCTCATGACGATATAAAAGAAATTACAGTAATTGATTTTACAGCTGAGAATTCACTTGATTCTCAGGTTGTTATCAATTGTTTCGAGCGCGAAGAGATTCACTATACGAAAGAAGGTTCTGGTTCAGATGAGCCTACGAAAGAAGATGCGCTTTCCGCAGTATATTCTGTCCTTATGCCGGGAGAGCCTATAACGGTTGAGGCAGCAGAGAAAGACCTTACAACAATGTTCTTCTCGCTCCGCCGTTACGACCTTGGCAGAGTAGGACGTTACAAGCTCAACAAAAAATTTGAATACAATCCACCGATTGAAGAGAATACGCTTGTTAAACAAGACATCATTTCAACAATGAAGTTCCTCATAAAAGTCTTTATTCAGGCTGAGGGTGTTGATGATATTGATCACCTTGGAAACCGCCGTATCCGTTCTGTTGGTGAGCTTATGACGGTACAGCTCAAAACTGCGTTCAGCCGTATGGAGCGAATTGCAAAAGAGCGCATGAGCCTTAAAGAAACTGAGACAATGAAGCCACAGGATCTTATTTCTATTAAGCCGATTGTTGCTTCTGTAAAAGAGTTCTTTGGTTCAAGCCAGCTCTCTCAGTTCATGGATCAGGTTAATCCTCTTGCTGAGCTTACTCATAAACGTCGTCTTAATGCTCTCGGTCCGGGCGGACTTTCACGTGATCGTGCAAGTTTCGAAGTTCGTGATGTTCACTACACTCATTATGGTCGTATGTGTCCTATTGAGACTCCAGAAGGTCCGAACATCGGTCTTATCGTTTCTCTCGCAATTTATACACGCGTAAATGAATACGGTTTCCTTGAGGCTCCGTACAGAAAAATTGAGAACGGTCATGCAACTGATAAAGTTGAATACCTCTCTGCAATGGATGAGGATAAGTATTATATCGGCCAGGCTTCTGCCGCAATGGATGAAAAAGGAAACTTCATCAATAGTACAATAGCTTGCCGCAGAAGGGGTGATTATTCTGCCCGCCCGCCAAAAGATGTTCAGTTTATGGATGTTTCGCCGAAGCAGGTTATATCTGTTTCAGCAGCGCTTATCCCGTTCCTTGAGCATGACGATGCTAACCGTGCACTCATGGGTTGTAACATGCAGCGCCAGGCTGTACCTCTTCTTTTCCCAGAGCCACCTATTGTTGGTACTGGTATGGAAAAGAAATGCGCCTATGACTCTGGTGTACTTATCAAAGCTAAGAGAGCTGGTGAAGTAATCCGTGTAACGGCGGATGAAGTTCGCGTACAGACT
>JAIKVO010000024.1 GCA_024685655.1 Treponemataceae bacterium | reverse complement strand
GCTTACGTCGGACTTATCGCGCTGATTTACATCGTGTGCAGGACAGTCGGAAAATCGATAGGATCTCGCATGGGGGCGCGCCTAACAAAAGCACCAGAAAGCGTTAGAAAGTATCTTCCTTGGTGTCTTTTAAGCCAGGCTGGTGTCGCCATCGGACTTTCAATCGCTGCCGGACAAACATACAGCGACACAATCGGCTCGACGATTATCCTGATAATCACAGCGACAACGTTCGTAGTCCAGCTTCTTGGCCCTGTATGCGTAAAATACGCCGTAAACCACGCTGGCGAATGCAACCTCGACATCTGCGAGGAAGACATTATGAAAACGTGCAAAGTTAGCGACGTAACTTCCGCCGGTGTATCGATTTGCGACAAAGATTCCCCGGCAATCGTAACAGATACGACAAGCCTTCATGAAATTCTTGATTCTTTCAGCCACAACCACAACCTGAATTACGTTGTAAAAACAAACGAAGGAAAGCTTTCAGGCATAATAACGCTTGAACATCTTAAAGAGTGCTTGCAGATGATGGATTTCTCGGACGGACTTATGGCGACCGACATTCTGGAGCCTTGTCCTGTGACGTGCAAGCCGGATATGCTTATTCCCGATGTGCTCAAGCAGTTCGATGAGAAAGACACAGAAGCACTGCCGATAACGGACGAAAACGGAATTCTTCTTGGTGTCGTTGAAAAACCGGCTGTAGACCACTACCTGCACGCAAAGGTAATGGAGCTTCATAAGAAAATAGCAAGCCTGGGATAAGGAAAGGGCGTTACCGACGCAACCTTCGGTTGCGTCGGTCGGCGAACTACGGGCTTGCTAACGCGCGGTCCTTCGTTGCTCCGCAACTCGGACTTTTCTTCGAAAACCCTTCGTATGCCTAACGCAGCTCATTTTTCATGATACAACGAACCATCACAAATATGGCTTGCAATATATACAAATTATGATATAATTCTGATATAATGCTTACAGGAGTAATTATGCCAGAAATAAGAGCAAGCGCAGACTTACGAAATAAATATGCAGAAATCTCGGAATACTGCCACACAACGAACGAGCCAGTCTTCATAACACGGAACGGACAGGGCGATTTGGCTGTTATGAGCATCGCACAATACGATCTGATGCTCAAAAAGATACAGCTTTATTCAAGTCTTGCAGAAGGTTTAAAAGACATCAAAGAAGGCAGAGTTGAACCGTTTGATTCAGCAATGGCAGATATTCGGAAAGGACTCAGCATTTGAATTTTGAATTAATCATATCAGAAAAAGCAAAAACTGATATCAGAGATACATTGGCTTACATAAAAAATACTCTTGCCAATTCCAAGGCAGCATCTTCACTTGCCAACTTGATAACGATAGAAATAAGTTCTCTACGCCAATTTCCTTTCAGTGGAACTCCGGTTCCAGATCAGTTTTTGGCGGACTTTGGTTTTCAATTTCTGCTGATAAATAATTTCAAAGCGTATTACATTGTAGATAAAGATACAAAAAGGTTACTATCGTTCGTTTTCTTTATGCAGGACGCGATTATGAATCTATTTTGAACGATGATTTACAATAGCAGTCCAGTTCACTTTTCGCGGGGAAACACGTAAGTTTCGTAAAGCTTCATACAAATTCTGTACCCCGCGAAGCTTACGACCGTGCTTATCATTTTGTCTGTCAAGTTCGTAAGGAAACCTACGATGTACGTTGCGAACACAAGGTTTGGCACAGCTGTATAAACGCTAAGTATACCGGAGTCGATTGTTGGCGTTGTTACAGAAGAAAACAGCACGTCAGAAATGATGTTTCCCAAAACGGCATTGCTAAGCGCGCTCCATAAACCCGCCCACAAAAATGTGTCGATTTCATATAGCGGTTTGCCCCTCCCTATTCGCTTGTATAGTATTTTTCGTCGGGATGAATAATGAAAAACACCCCAAGCCAAAAATGACGTAAGCATGTGACACGACATAAACGGCAGCATTGTATAATCAAAAATAGTCAATATTCCGTTTGAAAGAACAGCGCACATAAGACCTGCTCCCAAACCGCTTGTCGCTGTTACCATAATTGTAAGTATTGAATCAAGATATAAAGGTATCATTAAATCACTTACAAGAATACAGCCAGCGCAATTCGCAAGCAGCGCCACTGCAAAAACGCAAAAGTGAAAAACAAGCTGGACGGCTTTAATCGTTGTGAAGGTTCGCTTTTTTCGCGCAATGCTGAAAAATCATCAATATTCATACAATGACTCCGAGCGTTTTCGCAATATCAATCAAATCAAGGCGGTCGCGAATTCCAAGCTTCTGATAAATCAGTGATTTTTGGTTTGCCACGGTTTTCTCTTTTTTACCGAGTATTTCAGCAATCTCATACGTTTCTTTTTTCTGTGCTAAAAGCGCAAAAAGTTCCTGCTCGGTTTTTGTAAGCGTCCGCCAGTCAGCATATAGCTGCATCTGACGGCTGTCATCATTTTCACGAGAATTCCCAGAAAGAAGGTTTCTTATAATCTTGCTTATTGCAGAACCGTAATAGTTTCTTCCCCCTGCAACGTCAAGAAGCGCCTGCTCAAGTTCCGCAAGCTTCGTCTTTTTTGTGACGTATCCCGCGACTCCTGCTTTAAGAGCGTTTTCTACATGAATCGGATCAGCGTACATCGTATAAACCAAAAATGAAATGTTAGGATTTATTGCTTTCAGCACAGGAATTGCGTCCAATCCATCTTGTCCGTCCAAGTTCAAATCAAGAACACAAACCTGAATATCAGGGTTCTTTTGAAGTACACTTTTTGCGCTTTCTATGCTATCTGCAAGCAAAAAATCAAAAGCAGAATTCTTTTGAGAAAGAATTGAGGCTATGCCGTCACTTACACCCTCGTGGTCATCAATGA
>JAIKVO010000288.1 GCA_024685655.1 Treponemataceae bacterium | reverse complement strand
TCATAGAAACTATCGTTCCTGGTAACAAGCGGAATGGGGGTGCCTTTCCACTTATCCTTCGGTAAAGCCACTATCTTAATATCGCTTCTCATCTATCTGTTTTCCACCTTTTCTGACTCTTTTATTCTATAGTAATCTTCGGCATCTATCCCAATCTGTATATACTCCTTTGCATTCCTTACGCGCTCAAGGAGCGTTGCGACCTCGACGTCGTTTTCGTTGAGCAACAAAAATCACCGGATGTGTTCGCATTAACATATTTTGTTGCCCTCGCAGTTCCAAGTTTTTTTATTGATCCATCTTTTACCATTTTCCCAAGGACAGCTTCTACAGTTGTAGGGCTGACATCCGGCAGGAATTCGCAAATCTCGGACTTGGAAATTGGCAACACACTGTTAAACCATTCCTGTTTTCGCCATATGTTTCTCCTTTTTTCAGGCACCGGTCTTCTCGCCCAGCAAGATCATAGAGAGCGGGAATCCGCTATGATCGATTTCGTGAAAACCGCCGCTGAGATCGGTATCAAATTCCTGCATGCCGGTAATTACAATACCGTTATTGCACATTCCGATTATAATCTCTGACATCGAATGCGTATAGTCGGTAAAAGTCTTTGAATGGTAGGATTTCTGAGTCATATAATAAATGCCTCCGTTTCCTGTCCACTCATGCTCAAAGTAGGAATAATGACACTCTTTTCTGTGGTCCGGTTCGAATTCTTCGTCACCATCGGTTGCAAGCATGTTCGTGCATGGATGCTGCTCATTGATAACGATGACAGCTCCAGGTTTCATGCATTTTGCAATGATAGCGAAAAAACGGTCGAGATCATCAAACCAACACAGAGCTCCTATGGTAATAAGAACAACATCGAACTGTTCCTTGTAACGGTCATCAATATCGTAGATATTAACAGCCTCAAATATGCAGGGCAGATCCAGTTCTTTTGCCTTTTCGTTGGCAAAAGCGACCTGATTCTCCGCGATGTCAAAACCGATTCCTTTTTTTGCGTTTCCGCATTTAACCAGTGAAAGCAGTTCGCGCCCGTTATTGCAGCAGAATTGGCCGATCACTGCTCCATTAGTATCAATTTTCTTCAGAACGCTCTTCGTTTCTTCGTTAAAGAAAGGATAGTCCTCCTTCTGTATGCGTTCCGTTATGTCGGCACCCCATGAAGCATCTCTATTATCAAAAGCCTCTTCCCATGCCGCTTTATTTCCTTCTATGTAGTTTTCCATGTTTTTTCTCCTGTCTTCTTATTCCGAAAAATAAAAAGTTATTTCTTTTTCTTCGGTGCCGGTAGTTCATCATACATAGCCTCAAGCAAGGTCCTAAGGAACTCCCTGTTGTCGATATCATCTACCAACAACATTTCTTTTGCCCCCTCATACGGGAGTTCCAAGTCTGCTTCTGGCATTAAAGTTTTTGCTGACTGTGTAGGCTTGACAAGGAAACGATCATCATAGATCCCACCGACAATTTTGCCGCGATAATAGATTATGTATTCTCCCATCATCGCCTTATAGGTAATATCGGCCAGCCCCGAGAGCTGTTCTAAAACAAAATCAAGGTATTCTTTGCTCGATGCCATAATCATCACCGCCTTTAGCACGTTTTATTCAAAGATATTGTCTGTCACAATGCCAACCATAACCGCTGTAAAAAATCTTCTTTTCACAATATATCTCCCATCGCCTTATAAATTAAAAGATAATGAGATTATACCACCCTGCCTATCAGAACGCATCAAAATCTTCCTGTGTGGCTATGGTCTCATACCCATCACAAACAAAGCTACAAATCCAAGTACTACAATTGCCCCCAAAACAATAAAACTGCTCATATAGGAAGCATTCTTCCAAACATATATACTCCACCCTGGGCTCTTATGGCTTCAAGCACACTGCCTGCCCCTGTTATCTCCATAAGAAGTTTTCCATTAACTACATAAATGCTGTAAAAAACATACCCGTGTACAGTGATAATTACTGTAAGAAGTGCAAAAATCATTCTCTGAAACTGGTTTCTTGGCATTTTCTTTTCCTCCCTGCCTTTTTGGCATAAAAAATCACATGTAGCTAGCTACTGAGTTAA
>JAIKVO010000284.1 GCA_024685655.1 Treponemataceae bacterium | reverse complement strand
TTTCTCTGTCGCACAGCCGTGTCCGACGTGTCAGGGCGTAGGAACTGTTATTGACAATCCGTGCCGCGCCTGTGGAGGAACCGGAACGCAGAGCCACAAACGAAAGCTTATTGTTACAATTCCAGCCGGTGTTGATGACGGTAAGCGCATTACAATCCCGAAGCAGGGTGATGCCGGAAGAAACGGCGGTGAGCCGGGCGATTTGGTGATTATTCTGCACGTTGAGCCCCATCAGTATTTTGAGCGTTCCGGTCAGGACTTGTATTGTGCTATCCCAATTTCTGTTACGCAGGCGATTCTTGGTGCGGAAATATTCATTACGACACTTGATGATAAGAAGATAAAGCTTAAGATACCGTCAGGCACACAGCACGGAAAGCTTTTGCGCCTGCGTGATGAAGGCGTTCCGTATACTGGAAGCACCAGAAAAGGTGACCTGTACATAAAGTTGCTCGTTCAGGTTCCGCAACATCTTTCGGCGAAATCACGTTCGCTGTTGGAAGAAGTGGCGCGGCTTGAGGGCGAGAACACAACGCCGAAGCTTATGGCGCTGTCCGAACTGCGCAATAATCAGTAAATTAGTTGATGGGTGGCAATCCCAAAGTCGCTGCATCTGAATGATGATACGGGCGCGTTCTGGACTAACGTCCAGAACCGGGCTTTTCGGGGCTACGGCTTTCGCCTCCGACCTCGCCTGACGGCGAGTTTTCGCTTCGCGAACCCCTACAATCCCTCGCACACAGGCTGCCAGCGAGAGCAGTGGCACAAGAAATATTAGTTTTTGTGAGTCTCCGGTGCGTCAACGCCGAGGCCGAAGAGCGCAAAATCACCTTTACATGGGTCATCCGGCCATATTTCTTTTAGTTCGTTGGTGAGGGTGAGCGCAGTTTTTAGCGTTGCGCCCGCCTTTTCCGGCAAAAGTCCCATTTTAACAGATTCTTGCAAAACGTGAGTGTCCAGCGGAATTATCAGGTCTTTCGGCTGAGCCCAGCTCCAAAGCCCTGTATCCACAGGAGAGTCGCGGCGTATCATCCAGCGCAGGAACATGCAAAGCCGCTTTGCTGCTGAAGTTTTGCCCTGTGGAACAACGTGGCAGCCGGAAAAGGCGGCTTCCAGCGAGAAAAGCAGGCGTTCTGCAGGCGTTTGCGGTAAGCTTCGCCTTTCTGTCGGCGCAGGCTGTTCGCGGTGGGCGGAGGTACTGTCAACATGGAGCGAAGCGCACTCAGCAGTCGGAGCACGTTCGTACAGCTGCCGGATGCAGTTTCCGAGCGTGCCGTATTTTTCTAGTATTTCGTGAAGTCGTGCGAAAAGCGCAGTCATGTCGCTGTACGAGTAAAATCTGTAGAACTTCGCACTACCCGCACACTTTTTATCGTTGTCATGTGTGTCTGTTTTGGCGCGGTTGCCCCCATCCGTGCCCACATGCTTTTTGTCTGCGGTCGGGGCAGTGGCGGATGTCGCGCACGAAACGGCTCCTGTGCCGCAACTGCCAGCGCTCTCGCAACTAGCCGCCCCCACGCTGTCTGAAACCGCGCCGAAACTCGCGTAACTTCCAGATTTCAACCACTTCTCCGGGCCGCCGTGCTTGTCCGCTTCCTCAAAGATACTCGCAATCTTCGGGAGGAATTGGTCTCTCCGCCCGAAAGCAAGCACCGCTGCGATAAAAGCTGCGCACTCAATATCTGCCACAGTTTTGTAGCGTTTCAGCACACAGCTTGGATCACCGTCAGAAAATTCGGCTGTCTCGTAGCGTTCCGCCAGCTCGCGGAGCTTTCGGGCGGTCTTTTCCGGGACACGCCGCACTTCATCATGCTCGGCATGCCGTCCCTCTGGAACGCGCCTTAAAACTTCGCCGGAACTCGCTTTTTTCTCGACGTGCCGCACTCCCAAATCGCTCATTTAAGCATAGCCTGTTTTGCTTTGTCCATTACAACTATAATTTGGTCGCACCACGCATCGTACTCAGGATCTTCATTTTGGCATTCTTTATGTGTTGTAACATAGCGAACAGTGTCCGCAATACCCTGATCCATGCGCACTGTCGCGACAAAATCTGGCACGAGCCGTTTCAGTTTTGTATTGTCAAAAATCACTGAGTTCGATTTGTCGCCCAGCAGTCCTCCACGCAAATCCCAGTCCGCCGGGCTTACGTCCGCAAGGAAATCAGAAGGCACGTAACAGGCTTTTAGCGGAACACCGAGCGTGTCAGCGACAACGCGATAAATTTGGTTCCAAGTGACAGATTCATCAGAAGTAATTTGAACAGCCTCGCCAATTGCATGCATGTTTCCCATCAGCCCCACAAATCCTTTCGCAAAGTCGCTGTTGTGAGTCACCGTCCAAAGCGAAGTTCCGTCGCCCTGAATAATGACTTTTTTCCCTTCCATCATACGCTTCAAAATCTGCCAGCTGCCGTTCTTTCCATGAGCTCCCATTGGTACAAAACGTTCGTCATAAGTGTGGCTCGGTCGGATTATCGTTATAGGGAAAGCTTCTTTGCGATATTTTTCCATAAGGAACTCCTCGCACTCAATTTTGTCGCGGGAATATTGCCAGAACGGATTGTAAAGGGGGGTGCTTTCGTTGAGAACACAGTTTTCTGGCGGAGTTTGATATGCCGAGGCGGAACTGATGAACATATATTGTTTTGTGCGGCCTTTGAATATTTCATAGTCGCGCATGACTTGCTCTTTCTTAAAAATAATAAAATCCGCAACAACATCGAATTTCATGTCGCCAAGTGCTTCCAAAACCTTTGCTCTGTCACCGTTGATATCAACATGAATAGTTTTCACGCCTTCTGGAAGAATAGCGTCCCTGTTACCCCTGTTAAGCAGATACAGCTCCCAGCCCAGCTTTACAGCGAGTTTCGTGATGGCTGTACTTATTGTTCCTGTTCCACCGATAAAAAGTGCTTTCATATTCTTTCCTCTTCTTCTGCTGTTTCTCTCAACTTTTTTCGAGTATTTCCTAATGATGTCCGAAGAATCGATTTTCAGTTTAAAACGTAATATGATTGTATCACATAATCTGTCTGTTTTGTAAAAATCTTTTGTTATGTGATGAATTCATGCTAATCATAAAGAAGTCGAAAATATTGTTGTTAAGATTTGTGATTTGTTTTGAATGTGTTTGTAATATATATATATATATATATATTACTTATAATTACATGCGCATGTCAGACGAAAACTTTTTTTATAAAATTTAGGAAATATTAAGAAAAAAGTAGTATACTGTAGGAAGGGAGTTGGTATTTTGAAAAGTGAACAGACTATCCTTGTAGTCGAAGATAGTGAGCGATTAAACGAGTTTATTGCAACTCAATTGAAAAAAAACGGATATGCGATTACTCAGGCTTATAATGGAAAGCAGGCGTTTAAATTTCTAAAGACTGGATCTTTTTGCCTTGTCATCCTTGATATTAAGCTTGGTGATATTGATGGACTTCAGATTCTAAAAACTATACGGTCACAGGATAAGACTCTTCCTGTTATGATTGTTTCGTCGATTTCTGATGATGAGACGAAAATCGAAGGATTCAGAATCGGATGCGATGATTATCTTACGAAGCCGTTTTATGCTAGTGATATGATTATGCGCGTCAACCGTATGATTGAGCGGAGTAAAGCAGAGAATCTGCCTCATGCACCTGTCCAGCAATTAGTGATGGTAGGTCCTTTTGAGGCGGATGTAGCGGCACAGAATCTGAGGAAAAACGGAATGGCTATTCCTATGCGGAAAAAATATTTCGATATAATGGTTTATTTTATGAAGCATCCGAATGTCGTAATTCCATTCCGGACTTTGTACGAGCATGTTTGGAATAAAACCTCTGTTGCGGATTCTGCCATAGAAAGCAACCTTTATGTAAATATCCGCAATCTGCGTATGCTTATAGAAGATGATGCTGCGGAGCCTACGTTCATACAGTCTGTACGTCATACAGGCTATATTTTCGTGGCTTAAGCAATGCTTTATCCGGGGCTTTTCAGCCGGTTACTGGAAGAAAGTTAGGATAAAGCATGCTCCTCCTCGTGGGTTGTCTTCGTATGTAAGCTCAATTTTGTTGAGTTTTGCAAGCTCTTTTGCCACATAAAGCCCCAGTCCTACCGATGATGAGTTTTCAGATGTCGGTTTTGTTCCCCTATCCTTGAATCTGTCAAAAAGAATATCCTGTTTTTCTGGTGGAATTCCCGGTCCGGAGTCAGCGACGGTTACCTTAAGAATCGATCCGTCTTCTGTTTTCTGCCCTTCAGTAACATCCGTAGGAATAACGGAGACAACAATTATACTGGAGTCCGGTGAGTATTTTATCGCATTGTCTATGATATTCGTAAGAATTCCGTTTACGGCGTGCCTGTTGCAACGGATAATCGGTATCGTGTCAGGAATATTCCATTGAATCACTTGTTTTTTCAAAAGATATTTTGAACGGAGCTTGACAGAGATGTTTTCCAGAACGTCCTGAATATCAA
Source organism: Treponemataceae bacterium (assembly GCA_024685655.1). Classification (GTDB taxonomy): domain Bacteria; phylum Spirochaetota; class Spirochaetia; order Treponematales; family Treponemataceae; genus Treponema_I. The sequence continues at coordinate 20,900 of JAIKVO010000284.1, read as the reverse complement.
CAATTTCAGGTGTGTTTACATATCTTCCGTCCGAAATTCTGAAAGAAATAAGCACATTCTGGATAATATCGTCTATTTCTTCAACTGATTGATCAATGTCGTCTATAACCATTTTATCCGGTATTTCTGAGGCATTCAACGAATCCTTAAGCTCCTCTATCCTGTTGAGAAGCAATGTCAACGGTGTGTTGACGTTGTGCGTGACGAAATAAAGGAACGTTCTCTTTTCTCGTTCAGATTTAGAAAGCTCTGTATTCCGCATGTATATTCTTTTAAGACGAAGCTGCGAGTGGATGCGGGAAACAAGTTCCGCAGTGTCGAACGGCCGTACTATGAAATCGTTTATACCGACGTTATAGCTTTTTTTCACGATATAATTCGCATAATAGTTAATTATCATCAGGATAGGGAATGTGAAGATGTTGTGTTCTTCCCTTATTCTGGAACAAAGCTTGAAAACCTGTTCTCCGGATGATACAGGGTCTACGAGCAGGACTTCTATGCTGCCGTCTGTAACAAGCTCCATTATTTTTTCGGGGTCTGATACAACAAGCGTATTGAAACCCTCTGTTTGCAAAATTACGCGCAAGTATGAGTCGTCTGTGGTGTTTTTGCCGAAGATGCAGATTGTAACATCATTTATGGATTTTATGTCTTGGTCGTTGAATTTCTCAAGTTCTTCCTGTATCGGGGTGATGGCGGAGCTGCTTCGAGGAATGTCTGGTTGGAAATTCTCGCGTTCTGAACCGATTATTTTCTTAAGTTCGTGGGTTTGTTCCTCAATAATCCTTGATATTGCGCTTATCCGTGAGAACGAAAGCGGAGATTTTAGCATGTTCGCAGATGACTGTATTATCTCCAAAGGAAGCTGCATTTTTTCGAAATATACGAAGATAGCGCGTACAGGAACTGTCGTCATCTTTAGAAAATCGTTAGGGGTAAGTACCTTTGATGACGAGAAATATTCTATTATAGTGTTCTGCTTTTCCGTTTCCGAGAAAATAGCGATTATGCTTGCGAAAATAACGTATATCGTTAGGCTGAAAAGCAGCGCCATAATCGGGGTGTAGTCCTTGAGCACCGAAACTCGTGAGCCGATTATGCTCGTGATTGTATCCAGCAGCATGAACACAAACCAAGGGAGTATGGAGCATGACGTAAGGATTGTCTGGTAGTTGTTCTCCGGTATTCCGTGGATAAGCTCGAACACCATGTACAAATCAAAAACGATCGTAATAAGATTAATCCATGTGTACATGTCTTGTCCGCTGATTATCTCCACGAGGGCAAGAATCAACGCGAAACCAGAGGCTGCAAACAATATCTTTTTGTTCAGCGGGGACATTTTTTTACGTATGGAAATAAGAAGCAGCATAGCCGTTGACATGTTTAGGACTATTTGCAGGGAACAGAGCCATGATGGCATAGGAATCATGAAAATAGAGAGAAACATACGTGTTTGCCGCAGATAGAAAAAAAGCTCAGAAATCATGAAAAGCCCCATGGCAAGCGGCGGAAGATCATGGAAAACTATGCTCGTAACGAGGAGATATAAGGTGAAGCAAAGAATTAGTATAATAATTGTAGTGTATAGTGACCTTTCCTTATAGAAATAATTAAGAAAATCGTGCTCATTAATTACGATAGGTTGAATTTCTACAGTCGGGCTTTTTTCATATTCAAGGATATATGTTTTTTTAGTATTTGGCGGTATGGTAACTTTGAAAGTCGCCTTGTTGAAGCCGTTCTCGGATGTGTCGGGAAAAAGATCTCCGAACCGTGCTATGGTTGTTGCTTCCAGTATGCCGCATTCGAGCAGCTCCGTGCAAAAGTTCGTGTCCTGATTGTAGATAAATCCTACGAATTCTGAATCATTTTCATTGTCAAGTATTATCTTCGCGTAGCAGTAGCTGCTCGAACCGACTACTCGCTCGTTTTTATATGGTACCCAGTCTTGATACGACGAATTCAGTTCAACGGAAGACAGGCGTGGAACTGATATTAAATATGATATTGATGCAATGCTTTCAGATTCCGATGGAAAAAGCGTCAGATTATTTCCAATAAGCATTAGTAAGACTGTAGCAAGTATTGCCACAATAAGCATGGAGATTGCCGTAGCTTTGAAAGACTTTACCATAAACTCAATCCTCCTAGGAATTCATACTGATCCTGTCCATTGTATTCCAAAAGCGAAAAATTCTGAAAACGGCAGTTTCTCTCGCCTATTATATGTAGCGCTTCGTCTTGGTTTTTGTCTGGGAACAGTATATAAAAAAGACCAAATCCGTTATGAGCGGCTATCACTTTTTTGTCTGAGCTGTTTTTTTCTGCAATAGGGAAATGAATATCCTCATCGGTGTTGTGCGTGTTATCAATAGCAGTGCGAAGAGGAAGCCGTGAAATTTCTTTTTTCATGACTTGTATCATCGTTTCTAATGAATCAAACCTGTTCGTGGCATTTATCATGGCAATGCTGAACGGACTGCCGTTTTTTGCGTATTGAACGAAACTGTCATTTATCTTGTGGCGCAGATACTGCGTATTGAAAAATCCGGAGTAAGGATCTGTAATTGAGTTCTCTGTGATTTTTACTGAAATGGCGGAATTTTTCTCCGAGATTATTGACAGCCGTTCTACCGGACTTATTGAAGAAAAGTCCTCTCTGTAGTCTTTTGGTTTTTTGTCGTAGTTTTGATATATTTCTTTCCTATATGATAAAAGATTTAGTATGAAATATATTATTGAAAAACTGCAGATAACTAAAAACAGCATGGTGAGTAATATTGGCTTAAAAAGTCTTGATTCTTGTTCTATGACAAGAGTTGTTTTAAGTCCCTTGCGTTGGTGTAAATTGATGAGTGTTCCGTCGTGCTCAAGCTTAAAAAGCTCGTCATTCAGTTTCGTAAATGATTTCAGATCGTCTATGTCCACAGGAAATCGGTATTCAATCGGGAACAGTGCGCGGGATGTCGTCAGCTTTGTCGTAAGCATTGCACCGTTGATGATATTTGTTGCCATTCGGTACGGCAGTATTGTAAAGTCTGCTTTCCTGTCAAGGATAAGCTCCAACGCATCCGCAATGTTGTCAGAATCATTGTTTATATTCTCAAAATGAGATTCGTGAAGCCAGCTCCTGAAAACTGTGTCATTTTCAAAGCTGGCATATATCCTGTTGCTGTTTCCTTCGTTTATTTCTTTCGTAATGGCGATATCCTCTCCAACACGCGTGACGAGTACGGCTTCTTCCGTAAGGTACGGCAGGGTGTATATGTAGTTTTGCAGGTTTTCATTGGAAGTTTCTGCAGAATATCCATAAGTGTCTTCCAGCGAGGAATCATCTGTATCGTCTGATGCTTCCTGAGAATTGTCAGAATTTTGCGTTTTTGTGTTCTCTAGGGTATTGGTGTCTGAAAAATCAGGCTGCTCCACAATTGTCTCTGCTAATTCATTCAGCTGTATGATTACTGCCTGTTTGTTCAGGTTTATGCCGGTTTTTCCCCTCAATATATATGCTATATCGTTTACGATAGTTTTATTATTCCGTGATGCATAATTCATAACGAATTCTTGAAGGCGATCATTAGTGTATCCCGGAAAAACAAGTGTGGCGAAAAGAACTGCAACAGCTATTTTTTTTATGCTTTTTTTGCAAATCGCAGAAAAAAACGATTCTGTCTTTTTGTAGCCTGCTTTTGATCGATATCTCATCTGCTGCATAATCTCTCCATAAAATCGTTTTGACTCATCGTTCCGTATTCTATTACATCTGTTTCTACCGTGCAGTCCAATATTCTTTCCAGATGTTCCGCCGCACCTTCCGCGAAAATTTGAATATCGTACTTTGTGCGTTTTGGGAACAGAATTACGAATGTCGCGTCTCCGTTATATCCGCAGATACAGTCTTTGCTGAAATCTTCCAGAACCATTTCGCCTGATTCCTTGAGATTTTTTTCTGTTAAAGATACCTTCTCCGAAATTGTAAGCAATGCGATAGAGAAAACTTGCTCAAAATTGTTATACCTGCTGATTTCCTCGCTTATTCTGTCTTTTAAGTAATCCATGCGGAAGAGCCCAGAGTACGGATCTTTGAGAGTTTGCTCGGTAAGTGTGACTTTTCCTGCTATATATTCATCAATTTTCCTTTTAAGCTCAAGTTTTTCCAGTTCTTCTTCCTGTGCTTCCAAGTCTTGCCTTTTCCTAAGACTATGTTTCTTTTTCGACATGTAGAACGATGCTAAAAAAAACAGTACGGTTAAAATAAATGTGATTGTGTTCACGGTGTAAAGAGCTGTGCTTTGCCTGATATCTGCGTTTGCATCGTAATTCGGGATAAATTGAACGGGCAGATTGTTGTTTTTCGCTAAATCCAGCAACACTTTGCTTTTGCAAAGCTTGTTTATTACATCGTTTATTTTTATTAGCGTCACTCTGTCGCTTTTTCTGACAGCGAAGCGATAGTTGACGATCATTATTGTGTCCTCTGGAGAGCCGGTTACAGCAAGCTCGTTTTTCATTCCGGTCGAAACCAAAAGGTATTCTGCTACTGCATTCGGCAGGATAGTGAAATCTGCTTCTCCCTTGAAGATTTTAGAGAATGAGTTGAACGGACTTGTGTCTGTCGTTCTGTTGTAGCTGATTTTTTGCTTGTTGGCTATCATGAATTTTTCAAGCGATGAAATTCCGTTTATCGTTATGTATTTTTTTTCCTTGAGGTTCGAATGGTTGTCGAGCGTGTCGCCTTCTGTGTTACGGGATATAACAACGCCATAATCCCATGTGTAAGGCAACGATACAAGAAAATCGTCTTTCTCGCTGTCCGGAACATGATTTATTCCCCCGCATTCGAAAATATCGCAGAAGAATACATCATCTGAGTTATATTCATCTGTTGTCATTGCGTAATATTCGATGGGGGCGTCTATTTCTGCTTCGATTATTTGTTTTAGCTGCGTCTGGAAGTCTGCATGCCTCAGCAGACTCTTTTCCTGCAAGTTTTTTTCCTGTGCGAAAAGCGTACCTATATGAAAGATACTAAATAGAAGAAAAACTAAGATGAAAGCTATTGTTTGTATGTGCTGCTTTGTTCTTGTAATGCTTTCATGGAAAACTCTCTCGTTGTTTTTCATGGTTCTGTGTACCTTGCCCGTGAACCGGGCGTTTCAAATACATCGACAGCGTAAAGCATTGATGCTGCGTTTTTTTTGCTTCCTTGCTGTGCGGCATTTTGCATTCCGCAATTTTCCAGTTCATCGCGGAGTTTGTCAAAAATCCATTTTGCTATTCGTTCTGCGCTTGGGTTCTGCATAAATACCGGCTCGCCGTTTTCTGTAAGGTCGTTCAAGTTTGTGTGATCGAGCATTGCGCATATTTTTCTTAAGGCGCCTTTCAAAATTGTGAAGTCAAGGAGCATCCCGCCTTCATCAAGTTCAGTTCCTCTTATGTGTGCGTAAACTTTATAATTATGACCGTGAAGATTCTCGCATTTTCCGTGATAGTCACGCAAAAAATGCGCCGCCGCGAAATCGGCTTCCACCCTGTTTTCGAACATATATCGATTATAGCATCATTACATGGTTTTGCAAGTGTTTCGTTCTGTGTTGGTGAAATCGCTGCTGAAATATGGCGCGAAGTTGTTCCAGTTTTCCGGTATTCCGTGGCCCGCTAACGCTTGGTCTTTTTGCCCGCAGGCGGTCAAAAATCCTTGCCTGCGGCAACCACTTCATCCCGGCGCGTGCATACTCCATCTGTGAAAACCCTTGCCGAAACATACTGTCATTGATATTATTCTTGTATGGCTTCGACCACACCGTTCCAGAAATTCCTGATTTACATACTTATCTCCATTGTTGTTTCAATCATCGCGCTTTCTGTGATTCTCGCGGCTTCAGGTGCGCTTCGTAAGCCGGGCAACGTTTCTGGGCGGAATGGTTCTGCGCTTTCCGCTGGCGAGAATTCTGGCGTTGCGTCCGGAGCTGCTTCTGGTGCGGACAATTACGATTTCGCTGTTTTTGACGGCATCGGTACGCTGCGCCTTTCCACTTGCGACGAGGAGCCTGTTCCCATTGTGCTGTCGGTGTATTTTTATTATCCTACTGATGATTCCCTTTACTACGAGGAACTTAGCACAAAAACTCGCAGCCTTAAGGCAATAGTTACGAATTATTTCGCGGGACAGACTAAGGAGCAGCTTCAAAAAAGGGGAGAAAGCACTGTCAAGGCGCAGCTCAAGAACCTTTTGAACAAGGAGCTCGTTCTTGGCAAAATAGACGCGCTTTATTTCGGTGAGTATTTGTTTTTCGACTGATTTTTGAAAGATACCGGTTTTAAAAATCAGTCTGCAACTTTTTATTTTTCTCTGTGTCTGAATATAGGAACGTGAGACCATTCGGCACAATTATGGAGGTAAAAAATGGACGCAACATCGCCTGCTGCGCAAGTCATTATTTCTCTTATCCCGATTGTCGGAATAAGTATCGGTGGAATAGTGATCTTCTTCTACCAGCTGTGGCATCATCGACAGATTACGTTGCTCATAAAGGCTGGTGGGTATAATCCTTCAAAAATAGATTTGCATATCGCATCTCTGCTTCTTGGAATTCTGCTGACTGGTATCGGTTTCGTTCTTTCAATACTGTTTATTCTGATAGACGGGCTTTCTTACACGTTGCTGGGAGGACTTATCCCGCTCGTAATGGGAATAGGTTTTCTGGTGTTCTGTAAAGTCTACGAGTCTATTAAAGACAGGGATGAAAGAAAGTAACCCGACAGATGTGATTCTTGTAAGGGCCGCCGCTGGAGGAAACTCCGCAGCGTTCTCGGAGCTTGCAACCCGGTATCAGAAGCGCATAAAAGCTTTGGGAATGAGTTTCTTCCATAACGAATCAGATGCGGATGATTTCGTTCAGGATGTTCTTATAAAGATTTACACAAAGCTCTCAACGTTCAGAGGTGATTCTCAGTTCTCAACTTGGTTGATGCGTATAGCATACAACACTGCTGTGAATTCGCTTAATCGTCGCAAGGAGTATGTTCCGTTGAGCGAGGATTATGAGCTGATGGACAATGATTTCAGTCCGGAGGAGCGTCAAATGCGTTCCGCTGTCGTAGAGGCAGTCCGGGAAACAATGAAAGAAATACCGGCTCATTTTTCTATTTGTTTGGATTTATACTTTTTTTACGGTATGGCATACAACGAGATAAGCATCATAACCGATTTGCCGGTTAATACCGTGAAATCTCATATTTTCAGGGCAAAAAAGCTCATGAAACAGAAATTGGAGGAGAAAATATGAAAAAGGAAAAATGCGAAGCCGTTATGGATGAATTCCTGATGAAGGATAAAAACGAGTTTCTTCCGCTTTCTGTGATTTTGCATGTAATTCACTGCAAGGAGTGCCGGACAATGATTCGGCGTATGACTCTTGCAGAGAAAAGTGCCTCAAAGAGCTTGTCCGAAAGTATCCCAGCCGATAATTCTACGCTCAACGCCGTTATGCAGAGAATCTCCGCAATGGAGCTTTCTTCTGGCAGGAACGCAAAGCCGGTCAGTTTCGCTGGCTGGATTATTGCGGGTGTCATCATGATAATAGCGATGATGTTCTTCGGATTCTACACGTCTCCGCGAACAACGTCATCAATGCTGATAATCGCTTTCTATTTGATATTCTCGCTTTCTGTCGTGGTTTACTGCATCGCCTTCGTGACGAGCAATCTTGATTTCTTTATAAAGAAGATAAGTTTCCGAAAGAATCCGGCTGTTTCTGTGAATTAATACGAGAAATCCGGCTTTTCCGTAAAGTTTTCCTTTGAGAGATTGTTCGAAATTCCGTAAGAAATGTTCGTTATTTCCACAGATTAGCCGGATTTACAGCCATGTCGTTTTTATAAACCGTGAAATGCAGGTGCGGTCCTGTGCTTTTTCCTGTTGATCCGACTTTTCCAAGAACCGTGTTCGTTGTAACTACTTGCCCTGCTTTTACGCTTATCGAACTCATGTGTCCGTATAATGTCTTGTAGCCGGAGTGGTGCGTAACGATAACGTAGTTGCCGTATGTGTCGCTCCAGCCCGCTGTAGTGACTTTGCCGTAAAGAGCGGCATATATGTTTGTCCCTGCTGCTGTCGCCATGTCGATTCCGTTGTGGTAGCTGCGTTCTCCTGTGAACGGGCTGTCCCTCCAGCCGAAATACGATGAGAACCAAAACTTGCTTCTTAGCGGCTTTATGAAAAGATCACCGTTGATTTCTTGTTTCGTTACCCAGTCCATCATTGCGTTCGGTACGAACAGCGACGTTCCTGCTGAAAGCTTAGCATCGATCATGAGCGAATTTACGGCTGCGCATTTTTCTGCGGAGACTTTGTAAAAATCGGCTATTGACTGAACCGTCTCACCATCCGACTTTACTGTGTAGATTATTCCTGCCATGTTCGGTATGCGAAGATACTGTCCTATCTGCAAAAGCCTTGACTGCTTTATGTTATTGACGCTGATGATTGTGTCCTGAGTGATGCCGAACGATTCAGCAAGAAGTCCTATCATATCTCCTTGTTTTACGCGGTAAACTGTGTATGTTATTTCGTCCTCGTCTTCTGGTGCGTTTTCTTTTGGTGCTGCTATTACGAGATTCGCATTCGTTGATTCAAAACCACCCTGACCGGCAGGCATGTTTGTCGGAATGTCAGAAGCAATATCTTTATTGCTTTCAGTGCCAGAAAGCAGCGTGAGTACTGCCTTCGCGTTGATTTCTGGTGCGGTTATAAAATCTGGTTCTGCGTCAGCAGCTTTTGATGTGTCTGTGCAACTGGTTATATACAGTGGAATTATGATGGAGATGGCTAACAGCAGTGACTTAATGATGCTGGATCTGATATTTGTCGTGTAGTTTGTTTTTTCTCTCATTTTTTGCCTAGTCCAACCAAGTATGTTTCAAATGATTCCGAACGGCACGCTTCAGGCTTGAATCCCTTCGCAACAGTGAACAGCTCCCTTAATTTCTTTAGGAATGCCTGCTGGTCGCCGCCTTGAAAAATCTTTACTGTAAAGTTTCCGCCCTGTTTGAGCATTTGCTCCGCGTAGAACATGGCAAGCTCCACAAGACCGGACGAACGCGCCGTATCAACGACCCTGTTGCCTGTCGTCGGCGGTGCCGCATCGCAAATAACAGAATCATACGGTCCAAGTTCCATCGCTTGGCGGCGTATTTCTTCATCGTACAGGTCGCCTTGTATGAACGTAAGGTTGTCGCCTTTTACCGACTTTGCGAGAGGATTTAAATCTATTGATGTGACATGCCCTGTTCCGTCCAGAGTTCTCAGTGCGAAAGTCGTCCAGCTCCCCGGTGCGGCTCCAAGGTCGAGTACCCTGAAATTCTTTTTGAGCATGCCGTATTTTTCATCTATTTCTTTAAGTTTGTATACGGACCTAGCGGGATAGCCTTCGGAGAATGCTTTTCGGCTCCAGAAGTCCGGTTTTTCATAGCTGTTCATGTGTTTTCATTATCGGCTTATAGTGCTATAATCTGAATCATGATTCTGCAATATAAATCAAGACGAGAAAAAATAGAAGATGTTCTCAGTGAAAAACTTCCGGCTTTTTTTTCCGATAAATGGCGGCATTCATTTTTCGGGGACATTCCGCCGGTTATCGCGGATCATTTCTTTTCCACGCTCATCTCTCCATGCAGGGATCTTATGCTTTTGGGTGGAAAACGATGGAGACCTTTGTTTCAAGTTCTTTGCAGCGAACTCGTCTCGAACGCAGAACCGTCGTATGAGCTTGTGCCGCTTGTAGAGTTCGTGCATACGGCAAGCCTTATCCATGATGATATTGAGGATGGCTCGGACACAAGGCGTGGGGAGCCGGCTGCGTATATAAAATTCGGCATGGACGTGGCTATAAATTCCGGTTCGTGGCTATATTTCGCCGCCGCTGAATGTATTCAAAACTCAAATTTTTCTAGCGAAGAGAAAAATATCCTGTATGGTATTTTTTTTACGGAGTTGCGGCGGCTTCATGCTGGACAGGCTATGGACATCTACTGGCACAGGAATAAGAGTGTCATTCCCAGCGAGGAAGAATATCTTGCAATGACGAGTATGAAAACGGGAACGCTTTCCTGTCTCGCAGCCAAGACCGGTGTTATTTCTGGGCATGGTACAGAAGACGATGTGATTTTCATGGGAAAAGTCGCCTCTTCAATAGGAATAGGTTTCCAGATTCTTGATGACGTTATAAATCTTACTACCGGAAATAAAGGAAAAAAACGTGGTGATGATATTGTGGAAGGAAAGAAAAGTCTTCCGCTTATCCTTCATCTTAAGAATAAACCTGATGATTTGGATCGGATTCTGTCTTGTTTTGAGCGGGCAGAAAAAGAAGGCATAAATTCTTCTGCAGTAGAGGAGTGCATAGAGATTCTGTCTTCGTCCAATGCTGTTTCTGTCGCCTATGAGCGAAGCCGTACGCTGATTCTTGATAGTTGCAGGAAGATTGCCAGCAAATATCCTGATTCACAGGCGGCTGTGCTGATAGGGGAGCTTTTTGCCAACATGGTCAGAGAATTTGAAGGAATTCGCTGAGCGAACGTGAAAAGGAAGCTTGCCGCGAAATGCGGACGGCACATAATGCGGAGGGTTTGATGGTAGAAAATTCAGAGAAGCTTAATGCTCATGCTATAGACCTTGCTTCAAAGGGCGAGTATCCTGAGGCAATCGCTTGTTTTATGAGTGCGCTTCATATAGACAGGAATAATTATCTTCTATGGTATAATCTTGGGGTTACGTACCGCGATGCCGGTCAGCTGGAAGCGGCCCGTAAGGCTTTGATGGCTGCTCGCAATTTGAATCCCTATGACGAAGATGTGCTGGAGACTCTTGCGCTCGTGAATTATGCGCAGAAGCGGATGGACGATGCTTTTCTGTACAGCTTTGAGGCTTTGTCCCTTAACAGTACGAGTGCATTTATATGGAACAATCTTGGAGTGTTCTATTTTGCCGAGGATGATTATGAGGAAGCTGCGGAAGCTTTCGAGCAGGCTCTTTGCTTGTATCCGCATTATATCGATGCACTCGTGAATTTACGTGATACATACGAGGAGCTCGGCAATACTGTTGGAGTGGAAGAGTGCAATAGCCGGCTTAAAGATTTGCAGTACAGTGGAGGTGTGAACAATGCGTGACAGGGCGCAGATAATTGCCGTTGACGGGAAGGATATAAAAGTTGTGCCTCTTATTTCGGATGTATGCATTAATTGCGAGAAATCTTCATGCGCAAAGCGTGGAAAATCGTTTTCTGTATCGAACCCCAAAAATTATTCTGTGAAAAAAGGCGATGTGGTTAAGATATCATCTCCGCTGTTTCATCAGATTTTACAAGCTTTGTTCGCGCTTTTACTTCCGGTGCTTTGCGCTGTAGCTGGTTACTTGCTCGTTCCTGGAAGCGAGGGAGTGAAGGCATTTGCGGTGACTGGCTGTTTTTTTGCCGGTGCTGCCATTGTGTTTGTTGTTACACATTTCTTGCCACCGTTTAAAAGCGAAATTGCCGGCGTTCTGCCTGTTTAGGTGAATACCGGCAATTCATGATTGATGCTTGATAATTATCAGCAAGCGTCAATCGGTTGAGTCAGGATTATGTGCTTGCTAGCCTTTTAGCGCGATTTTGTTTATAGCGTCCGCCATGTTCGAAAGAGGAATTTGCTCCTGCACGCCTCCCAACTCCCATGCGACTTTAGGCATTCCATAAACAATAGAAGTTTTCTCGTCCTGACCGAGTGTTCTTGAGCCTTGCTTTCTCATCTCAGCAAGTTGCTCAGCTCCGTCGCGTCCCATTCCTGTCATTATAATACCGAGTGCATGGTTCTGGTAAACTTGCGCTACGGATTCAAACAGCACGTCTACGGAAGGTCTGTGACCATTCCTTGGTTCTGTGTCTATTATTCTTACTACTGCCGCAAGTTTCTTTCGCTCTACGATTATGTGGTGGCTTCCTGGTGCAATGAGTATGCGTCCTGGCTTAAGAAGATCTCCGTCCTGAGCCTCTTTTACTTCAAGCGGACAAATACGGTCAAGACTGTTCGCGAATTCTGACGTGAAACCGGCAGGCATATGCTGAACTACTACTATCGGCTGTTTTATGTCTCCGGAGATGTTTGCAAAAACTTCACGCAACGCGTTCGGACCGCCGGTCGATATTCCTATCGCTATTATTTCCAATGCGCCTGGTTCTCGAAGAGGAATAATTTCTTTCTTTTCTTTCGAGGCAACTGTCCATGACGGAGTTTTGAAGCTCATTGGAGCTATCGTTTCGTGCGGCTTTTCCGCAGTTGAGAGTGGCTTTTCTACAGAAGGTTTGTGATCTGGAGCTTTTGCCGATACGCTTTCCGGTGGCTCCATATATGTAGTGAGGACATTCCCTGAAAGTCCTCGTTTTTTACTTGCATATCGTCCGCCATAACTGATGAGCTTCTCTGTAAGAGTCTCTGCAATTTTGTGTAAATCCAGGGATATAGCGCCGGAGGGTTTCTGAATAAAATCACATGCGCCCATCTCCAGACATTGCATAGTGATGACGGCTCCGTTACTTGTAAGACTAGAGAGCATCACGACAGGAATGTCTATACCCCGGTTCTTGCGCTCTTGTAAGAACTGAAGTCCGTTCATGACGGGCATTTCTACGTCAAGAACAATTATATCAGGTTTGCAAAGTGGAATTTTTTCGAGCGCAAACTGACCATTCATTGCAGTCGCCGCAACACAAAGATTGGGGGTTGATTCTACGATGCGTGAAACAAGATTCCTCATAAGAGCGGAATCATCAACAATCAGAACAGAAATCTTATCCATAACATTTTTCCCTAATATAGAAGATATACTGGTTATAATTCTGCGTCAATAACTCAAGCTTGTTGCTTCAAGCGAAGTCCGCCACCAGTGCAGTCGTCCGGGCTTGTCTGGAAAAATGTCCGGACGATTTTATCTTCATTAAATCCGAAATTATCTTTCTACTTCTCGTTTTTTTGATACAGACAAGCCCAGTCTGTCTTAAGAAACTCGAATTTTGTGTTCATTCCGAACAGTGATTCTGAATGACCTATGAACAGATATGCCTGAGAAGCCAGCGAATTATAGAAATGGTTTATAGTGGCGAGCTGTGCTGCTTCATCAAAATAAATAAGAACATTTCTACAGAATATAATGTCCAAGTTACGAAGACCGGCATCATATTTCAGGTTGTGGTAGTCGAACCTGATCCGCTTCATAATATCATCGCATACCTGATATCCGTTGTCTCTCTTTATCATGTATTTGTCCAGATATTCCGGCGGAATTCCTGTTATCTTCGTGTTGTCATAGAAGCCTTGCTTTCCGACCATAAGCGATTTGAGCGACAGGTCAGATGCAACGATCTCGAATGTGTACGGTGGCGGAAGGATTTTTTTGAGAATCATGGCTATTGTATACGGTTCCTCACCTGTGGAGCATCCTGCGCTCCATATCTTTACAACAGTGTCGCCACGGGATTTTTTTCTTTCCAGTACATGTGGGATTACATAGTGCTCCAATGCATCGAAATGAGGCTGGTTTCGGAAGAATCTTGTAAGATTCGTTGTTACGGAATCAAGAAGAACCTTCATTTCCTCTTTGTCGGCAAGGATAAGCTTATAGTAATCCTGTATGTCCGTCATCTTCTTTTCTCTGAGCCGTTCCTTAAGGCGGCTGTCCAGAATAGAACGGTTTGTCGTAGAGAACGTAATTCCGCTCTCGTCATATATTACCTTTCTGAAAAGGTCAAAATCTGCATCTGTTAGTAAGTCTGCCATAATGCTCATTCTATATCACGATGTTGAAAACTTCAAGGAATATATTCTTATTGACAAGATAGAATTATTATTGTGAAATAATTTTAATGAGCTTTTTTAAGAATCCAAGAGATGTGTTTTCAAACTTGGGGCACGGTTCCATTCTCTGTTCTGTGTGTTATATCATTCTTTTTTCTATATTGGGAGCCATTACTCTTTGCTCTTGCTCAATAGACTATACAGTTCCGAGCGTGGCTGAATCTGATAAGCCGGAGTTCATATTCAAGAATGCATCGTTTTCAAGGACTGAAAGCGGTTCTGTGACGGCGGTCCTTTATGCTGGCGAAATAGAATTGTATCGGTCAGAAAACGGCATGTACGGAAAAGATTTGTCGTTTGTGGTTTACGATTCAAAAGGTTCTCTCTCTGTTACCGGGTCATGCGGGCTGATGTCAGCAGATACTTCGCTTGAGGAATATGTTTTTTATGATGATGTTAGCATAACGAGTTACGAACAGGATCTTCGGGTAGAGGCCGACAATGTGCGTTGGAACGGAAAAACCGGGCAGCTCGTGAGTGCTGGTTTGTCACCGGTGCGAGTCTATTCTGGTGGCTTTGGGGAGGCTGGTAAATCATCTGTAACGGCGGAGCTTACGGGAATGGGCTTTTCTGCGGACGGGAACCGGTTGGAGTATGTGTTCTTGGACGGTGTGAGTGGTACTATTTACACGCAGGAGTAAGGAGGCAGCCAGTGGAAAAAAATGTGCCGGTTAAAAAGATTGCTGCATTTCTGGCATGTGTCTTTTTGGTATTCAGCGTATATTCCGAGTCGATTTCGTTCAAAGCTGCCAAGATGACTGGTAATGCTGGAGAAAACAGGCAGAACACGGTTCTTTCCGGAAGCGCATGGGTCAAGACTTCGGATATGGAGATTTATGCTGATAAAATAACGCTTTCTGGCAAAGATTATGAGAAAGTGACTGCGGAAGGCAATATCCGGGGAGAAGATACGAAATCGGGCTTTTCGTTTTCTTGCGGAAAACTCACGTTCAGCAGGGAAACTGGCGTGGCGCGTTTACAAGACAATGTGAACCTTGATGACAAAAAGAACGGCGTTAAAGCCACTGCCGGGATAATCGAGTATGACAGGGCTACGGAAACGGCTGTCCTTCAGATTAATATCCGTTTGGAGCAAAAGAATTCCGTGTGCACATCCGCACTTGCAGTATATCGGAAAAATGAGCAGACGTTGGAGATGAACGGGAGCCCTGTCGTTGTCCGCGGCAAAGATACGTTTCGCGCTCAGACTATCTTCTTTGATTTGGATACGCAGGAGATTACGCTTGACGGACGTGTTAGCGGAACTGTTACGGAAGGGGAGAATTGATGAATACTCTTGCTGTTTCGTCATTACATAAAAATTTCGGAAAGAAAAAAGTTGTTCAGGGCGTAAGCTTTAGAATGAATACGGGCGAAGTCGTTGGGCTTCTGGGTCCTAATGGAGCTGGAAAAACCACGACATTCTATATGATTGTTGGGTTTTACCGTCCTGATTCAGGTGATGTTTTTCTTGATGACGTGAATATTTCCAAGCTCCCGATGTACAAAAGGGCTCGGCATGGTATATCGTACTTGCCGCAAGAGCCGTCTGTTTTTAAGAAGCTTACTGTCGAAGAAAATATTTGGTCTATTTTAGAGACGCGCAAGGATATTTCGAAGGTACAAAAACGTCAAAAGCTTGAGGAGCTTATTGAGGAGTTCTCAATAGGAAGGATAAGGAAGCAGCTTGCGTACTCGCTTTCTGGTGGAGAGCGGCGGCGTACTGAAATTGCGCGTTCTCTTGCGATTGAGCCAAAATTTCTGCTTCTTGACGAACCTTTTGCCGGTATTGACCCGATCGCTGTCGCTGATATAAAAGATATGGTAAGGCTTCTTGCCCGTCGCGGAATAGGTGTCCTTATAACAGACCATAACGTCCGTGATACGCTTGAAATAACCGACCGTGCAATAATAATCAGTACGGGACAGGTTGTGGCGCAGGGAGGAAAGGAAGATATCCTGAAATCGGAGATTGCGCGAAAGATTTATCTTGGCGAAGAATTCCGCATGTAGTTTGTGTTGATAAAAAAAAACTGCTCCAAAAACTCCAAAATTGTGTATTCTTGTTTGACAAATTGCCATTTTATGTGATACTCTGTAAATGAACTATTCTAGTATGGAGGAATTTAAATGGTTCCGTTGATATGGTACATTTCCCTCCCGATAGCTGGACTTGTTCTTGGATGGACTATTCGCTGGCTGTATGCCAGATTTCAACTATCTGCATCAGAGCAAAGAGCAGAGCGTGTAAAACAGGATGCTATAAAAGAAGCTGAAGCACAGAAAAAAGAAATTTTATTAGAAGCGAAAGATCAACTCATTCGGGAACGCAATCAGCAAGAGCGGGAGAATAAAGAACGCCGCGGTGAATTGCAGCGTTATGAACGCAGACTGACCCTGAAAGAAGAGACTCTTGACAAAAGGATGGCTGCTGTAGATAAGCAGGAGCAAGAATTTATCGCAAGAGAGCAGAAGATCGCTGGTCGCGAAGTTGAGCTTGCTACGCAGGAGGAGCGTTACCGGCAGGAGCTGGAGCGTATTTCTGGACTAAGTGCGCAAGAGGCAAAGAACCTTATAATCCAGAGCTTGGAAAATGAGGCGAAGCACGATGCGCAGGCTATGCTCAACAAAATTGATCAGGAAGCACAGGTTGCGTCGGAGAAAAAGGCTCGTGAAATACTTGTCGCGACTATCCAACGCATTGCAACAGAAACGACAAGCGACATCACCGTTTCGACTGTTTCATTGCCAAGTGATGAGATGAAAGGTCGTATTATCGGTCGGGAAGGACGTAATATCCGCACTTTGGAGACTCTTACTGGTGTTGATATCATAATTGATGATACTCCGGAAGCTGTCGTTATTTCGTGTTTTGACCCAGTTCGCAAGGAAATTGCGAAGGTTGCCCTTGAACGGCTGATTTCGGACGGTCGTATTCATCCGGCTCGTATCGAAGAAATTGTTCAGAAGGTTACAAGGGAAATTCAGAACAAGATTTACGAAGAAGGCGAAAAAGTGCTATTCGATCTTGGAATTCACAATATGAGCCAGGATGGAGTCCGTGCGCTTGGTCGTCTTTATTTCAGGACGAGTTACGGACAGAATGTTCTTAATCATTCAAAAGAAGTTGCTATTATTGCGGGTATGCTCGCAGCGGAGATAGGTGCGAACCGAGATCTTGCCAAACGCGCTGCTGTTCTTCATGATATTGGTAAGGGTGCTGAGAATGATTCGGACCAGAACCATGCAGAAGTCGGTATGGATATGGCGCGCAAGATGGGAGAGGATCCTAAGGTCGTCAATGCTGTAGGAGCTCATCATAATGATATTGAGCCTACTAGCATAGAAGCGATTATCGTTCAAATAGCTGATGCTATCTCGGCTGCGCGTCCTGGTGCTCGTCGTGAGACGATGGACAATTATGTTAAACGTCTTGAAAACCTTGAAACGCTTGCCGAAAGTTTCACAGGTGTTGAAAAAGCTTATGCTATTCAGGCAGGTCGTGAGCTTCGTGTCCTTGTCAACAACGAGAAGATACCTGATCAGGATGTTAAGGAGCTTGCGCGGAATATCGCAAAGCAGATTGAGACAGATTTGCGGTATCCGGGCCGCATAAAGATTACCATGATAAGGGAAACCCGTATCGTGGAGTATGCCCGCTAATCCGAGCTACTTGTAAATGGGAAAGGGCATTCGGTGTGTGAAGCTTGCTTCACTCTGGGTGCCCTTTTTTTTGTGTGTAAGAAAAGATTTATGCAGCACATATGGAGTTTGTAGATTGCGCAAAAAGAGACATGTGTTAAGTATTGCGTAGCTGGCAAGTTCCCTGTGTGGAAAGTATTGACGAACAAAGTGAGGAACCTACTTTCCACACAGGGTGCCAGCGAAAGCAATACTGCGCAAAAGCGTATTGTAGCGAAAGTGCGCTAAAAATGTTCCGTGTTGCGGTAAATCGGCGCGAAGGCACGGAGCGTGGGACAAAGACACTCTGTTTGTGGTAGTCGCGCAAGCGACATATCCTATAGTTTCCTTGCCACAAACAGTGTGTAGCGCAATATTGCGCGGCTTTGAAACACGCTACGCAACTGGGAGCCGATTTCCAGGACAAAAACCAGCGAAAGCAATACTTCACGAAAATGCGCCGTGTTGCATAAATATTGCGAAATTTGTATAATTATAAAAAAAGTTCGTGTGACTTTGCATAAATATTCATGGAGGTGGGGTTATGTCCGATTATTCAGAATCCTCTTTCATCGATAAGCTTTCAGGACTTGCAAAAAATAACGACATCATTGCTCCTGATTTGTACGAGGAGTATGATGTTAAGTGCGGTCTTCGCTATCGTGATGGACGCGGTGTTCTTGTAGGACTTACAAAAATCGGTGATGTTGTCGGCTACGAAATGGTCGATGGCGTGAAGAAACCTATCCCCGGTAAGCTGCTTTATCGTGGCTATGATATACGAAATCTTATAAGTGACGCGGAGGCTCATGACGAGTTCGGTTTCGAGCAGACCGTGTATCTTCTGCTTTTTGGCGAGCTGCCCACGCGCGAACAGTACGAGGAATTTAAATTTTTCCTGGGTACACGCCGTATGCTGCCTGAAAATTTTACCGAAGACATGATAATGAAAGCCCCGTCACCGGATATTATGAACAAGCTTGCGCGTGGTGTCCTTGCGAGTTACTCTTATGATAAAAATCCGGAGGATCGTTCTGTAGAGAATAACATGCGCCAGTGCATAGAGCTTATCGCGCGTTTCCCGACGCTCGTGGCGTATGCGTATCAGACCAAGCGTCGCTTTTACGACGGCAGGAGTATGTATGTGCACAACCCGAAACCGGAGCTTTCTACTGCAGAAAACTTGCTGCGCCTGATCCGCTCGGACAAAGCCTATACAAAGCTTGAGGCTGATATCCTTGATCTGTGTCTTATCCTTCATGCTGAGCATGGTGGCGGTAATAACTCAAGTTTTTCGATTCACGTTATTTCGTCTGCCGATACTGATACTTATTCTGCTGTCGGTGCGGCTGTCGGTTCGCTTAAAGGAAAGCGGCACGGTGGTGCGAATATTCAGGTTATGGGCATGATGGATGACATAAAAGCTCATGTAAAAGACTGGTCTAATGAGACGGAAGTTAAGGAATATCTTCGCAAAATTATAAGAAAAGAAGCGTATGACCGCACCGGGCTTATTTACGGTCAGGGGCACGCTGTTTACACGATTTCTGATCCGCGTGCCATTCTGGTGCGTGACAAAGCGAAGTTCCTTGCCGAAGCTAAAGGCTGTATGGAAGAGTACAACTTGTACTTGCTCATAGAAAAACTTGCGCCTGTAGTTTTCGCAGAAGAACGTGGCGGCATAAAGAATATCTGCTCGAACGTAGACTTTTACACCGGATTTGTGTACTCAATGCTCGGCATTCCGCGCGAACTTTACACACCGATTTTCGCAATATCGCGTATTGCCGGTTGGTCAGCGCACCGCATTGAGGAGATTGTCTCCGGACGTAAGATTTATCGTCCTGCATTCAGAAACATCATGCCTGAGCGTGACTTTATCCCGATGGACAACCGCGGATAACAGGAATGGAAAGGCTAGACAAGATACTCTCAAAACACGGGTTCGGTACGCGGAAAGACGTGAAGAAGCTGCTCCATTCAGGAGCGGTGTGCGTCAACGGCAATGTTTGTACCGAAGCCGATTTTCATGTGAATGTGGATGAAGATGTTATCGCGGTTGACGGTGAGACGCTTTCTATAAAGCGAAATGTCTACCTTATGATGAACAAAAAGTCAGATGTTGTGTGCGCTGCTAAAGACGGGCTTCATGCAACTGTTTTCGACTGTCTTTCCGATGAATACAGACACACGTTTTTGGGCGGCGACCTTCACCTTGTTGGCAGGCTTGATATCGATACCGAAGGACTTCTTTTGCTCACGACGGACGGAACCCTCACGCACCGGCTGACATCTCCTAAGACGCATATTTCCAAAACGTATTTAGTGACGCTCGCAGAGTCTGTCGCCGCCCCGGACAAAGCGCGGTACACGGATGCGATACGCTCTGGAATTGAGATTCCGCCGGAGGGCGATGAAAGCGGCTTTGTGTCGTTGCCCGCGGATGTGACTTGGGTTTCTGATAATGTGTGCAACCTCGTTATTTATGAAGGAAAATATCATCAGGTGAAACGGATGTTTGCAACTCTTGGGAATCGTGTTGTCGCACTCCGGCGCACAGCGATGGGCGGGTTAAAACTTGACGAATCTCTTGAGAGCGGTGAATACCGAGAACTTACGACAGCGGAACTTGCGCTGTTGCAGTAGTTTTCCGGCGGAGCTTCAAGAAAGATTTTTATCCCTTTTTATAATTCTCCAAAAAATAAAACTTGCGCATGTTAGATACTGACGCTATACTGAAAGATATGAAAGTACTTCTTGCAGATGATGATAATACGATGCGCCTTTATTTTTCTCGATATTTGGCAAAACGTAATTACGAGGTGAAAGCTTGTGCGTCCGGTGAGGAAGCATGGAGTGAATTGCAGAAAAACTATTATCCTCTTGTTATGCTTGACTGGAATATGCCTGGTATGACAGGAGCCGAGGTTTGCGAGCGGCTTAAAGGACAGAAATCTGCTGACTATCAATATATAATTCTCATAACGTCTCGTTCCGACGAGAACGATATTGTCGAAGGATTGAACAAGGGTGCGGATGATTACATTACGAAACCTGTAATTGCAGCGGAGCTTGAGGCGCGGCTGAATGCAGCGGAGCGCGTCATAGATTATGAGCTTCAGCTTAAGGCAAAGGAACGCGAGGTCCGGCTTGCGTGCTACAAAACTTTGACAGAACTGGCGGAGACGCGAGATCATGAATCTGATGACCACATGACCCGGGTAGGAAAAATTTGTGGTCTTTTGTCGCGGCAGCTTGGGCTTGATGAAGAATTTTGCGAGAATCTTGAGATTTTTGCGCCTATGCACGATATCGGGAAAGTA
>JAIKVO010000264.1 GCA_024685655.1 Treponemataceae bacterium | reverse complement strand
GATAATCTGCGAAGGCTCGCCTGCCCTCTGCTTCAAAATCAGATACGCTCCCTGATGCAAGCCCGCAATCTCTTCTTTCGTAAGAGCCGCGCTTCCAAGCCGCACAGAGATATAATCCTTCTCATCGTACACAATTTCGTTTAGCTGCGTCGTCTCGGCAATCTCAATGCCGAACTTGTCGTCTATTGCGACCGTTTTTCCAGTGTGAATAACGCGGTTCTCGTAAACAACATTCAGCCCCTCTGTCTCCTTTTTATCAAGAACAAGAACCGTGCCTTTCTCAAGGTTTACATTTTCCGCTCGGAAACGGCCGAACTCAACAAAGATGTTTTCGGGCAGCTCGTGACTCTTGATGTTCGAAAGATTCTGGAACTTTATTCTGTTCCCAAAAACTCCATTCCCGTATTCACCGAAATATCCGCCCATCAGCATATCTTCAATGATTGCATCGCTGAACTGGATGTTTATAAAACCTTCGATTCCGCCTACCACACCTTTCATGGAGACAAGAAGCATCATCAGGTTTTCTTTCTGGCGTGAATTATTGCCGGTTGCAGAAGAAACCGCGTTTTCAATTGAACATTTTTTTGAAAGCTCGATTTTGCCGTCAGTTTGTTTCTGAACGTTCTTATAAATCACGTCCGCTATGATTTTAAGGAAATAATCCTTGAAAACCTTAAGGTCAAACTCCGTTATCAAATCATATTTTGCCGCATCTTGCTTCAAAAGAGCCTTTGCAAGCTGCATATCGATTTCGACCGTGAATCCGCCGTTCGCAAAATCAAAATCGTAGAAAAAACATTTCTGCGGGATTGAGTGCAAAAACTCGCCATTACAAAGCTGGTCTACATTATCACAGTGAAAATCGCAGCGGTCGTTTATTATCACCGAAAATTCCTGATTCATAACCTGGCAGATATCCTCGCCCAGAAGCCACAGCTCCCTCTGCATATAGCGCGGATACCTGTCTGGCTGCCTGAAATTGTAGTCTTTTATTGTCTTGCCGCTCACGTCCTGACTCGGAGGAACCTCTCCGTTCATGATGCTTTCAACTTCAACTCCGAACACTTCCGCCAGCTTGGGCAAAACCGTAACATCGGGGCATCCTTCACCGCGCTCCCACTTCGAAACAGCCTTGTCGCTCACGTTGCATTTTTCAGCCAGCTCTTTTTGGGTCATGCCTTTCCGTGTCCGCATCTCGTAAATCAAAATTCCTGTCTTCTGTGCGTTCATCTTTTCTCCTTATGTCGCAAGTTCACGTGTCGCCGGCCGACTGCGCACAGGCTCATCATCTTTTCCGCGATTTCCGCCTGCAAGACTAATAATAGCACGCACAACCACGTCTTGTAACCCAACGTGTAGTTTATCCGAGTAGAATTTTGAGTAGAGTCGCGAATCGGCTTATGTGCGCCCTGCGCTGATACCCCCTACCCCGCACAAAATCTGCGCCAATGTTCGCTTCTGTGGGCCCGCGCAAAATCTGCGACAATACCCCAGTTTCGCACCGCATGACCTCCGCGCCCCCTGTGCTGCACGACTTCCGCAAACCCCGCGCAATCCACATGACACAGCGCCCGCATTCTGCTAGAATAACGCCATGAACACAGAATACAAAATCCGGGAAGCCCAAGTCGAAGATGCCGCACGACTTGTAGAGATTTACTCCTATTACATCACGGATACGGCGGTTTCGTTTGAATACGAAGTGCCCACAGTCGATGAGTTCAAAGAGCGAATCACGAAAATAAAGCAGAAATATCCGTATCTTGTATGCGAAAAAGACGGCGTGATTGCAGGCTACGTCTATGCGAGTGCATACAGTTCACGAGAAGCCTATGACTGGACGATTGCGACATCAATCTATGTCGATAAGAACATCCACCGGCAGGGAATCGGCGCAAAACTTTACGACGCGTTGGAAGAAAGGCTCAAAAAACAGGGAATCGTGAACTTACTAGCGGGCGTTGCCTACTGCGACCCAGAAGACGAATATCTAACCCAGGACAGCTTCAAGTTTCACACAAGAATGGGATACGAAAAAGTCGCGCACATGAAAGAAGTCGGCAAA
>JAIKVO010000063.1 GCA_024685655.1 Treponemataceae bacterium | reverse complement strand
AGTCCTTCGCGGTGTGCAGAACGGCAAAACAGTTTGTGACAAACGCACAATTACGTCCGTAAGCCGATGCATCAATCCATATCACAACTATGACGAATACATGAAATGCGCCGAAAACCCTGATTTGCGCTTTGTTATCTCAAACACGACAGAAGCCGGAATCGCTTGGCTCGACGGTTGCAAAGCCGATGACAAACCACCGGCATCTTTCCCGGCAAAAGTTGCGCAGTTCCTTTTCAAAAGATACAGCACTTTCAATGGTGCGCACGACAAGGGACTTGTTTTTATTCCGTGCGAGCTTATAGACAAAAACGGCGACCATCTTCATGAGTACGTAATTCGCCACGCAAAAGAATGGAACCTTGGCGACGGATTCATCAACTGGATAGAGAATGACTGCTATTTCTGCAACAGTCTTGTTGACCGCATTGTGCCGGGATATCCTCGGCAGGAAGCTGAGCAGCTTTGCGACGAGCTTGGTTACAAGGACAATCTTCTTGATGCGGCGGAGATTTTCCACCTATGGGTAATTGAGAGCAAAAAAGATTTCAGCGCGGAGTTCCCACATGCAAAAGCAGGGCTTAACGTTATCTGGACTGATGATATGAGCTTTTACCGCACACGCAAAGTGCGTATTCTTAACGGTACGCACACGATGTTCGTTCCAGCAGCATTCCAGTACGGTTTGGAGACAGTTGAGGAAAGCATTCACGACAAAAACACAATGGCTCTTATAAACAAAGGGCTTTTTCAGGAAATTATTCCGTCGATGGACGGCGACAAGGATATGCTTACGCAGTACGCGAAGGATGTTTTGGAGCGTTTCGCCAATCCTTATATCCGCCATCTTCTTGAATCGATAACACTCAACAGCGTCTCAAAATTCAAGACGCGCGATTTGCCATCTCTCACCGGATATATTGAAAAATTCGGCAAAGTACCGGAGGTGCTTTCGTTCAGCATGGCGGCTCTTATCAGTTTTTACCGCAAAAACGAAAAGGCAAAAGAAGACCCGGCTGTTCTTTCCCACTTTGAGATGCTTTTTGACGCAAATCCGGCGCAGGATAAGGCAGCCGCCGAAGCCGTTTCAAAAGACGTTCTTTCACAGACGGCATGGTGGGGCGAAGATCTTACAAAGCGTGCCGGTCTTTTGGAGAAAGTTTCCGCGCACCTTGCTGACATTTGGGCTAAGGGTATGAAACAAGCGCTTGTTGATGTTGCGACAGGCACTTCTGATGCTGGAAACGCATCTTGTGATGGCAACGCTTCTTGCGGGTGCGTAAAATGAAGCAGCCTGCAAAAGCTGTCCGCATTAACGCTGATGACAGTGTGGCTGTCGCACTGGAGCCGCTTTCCGCAGGGGAAACGCTCCTTGACGTTACGCTTGTTGATAATATTCCGAGCGGACACAAATTCGCGCTCACAGACATCCAGGAAGGAAGCCCCGTAATAAAATACGGCTGCCCCATCGGCAAAGCAACTACGCTCATAAAGGCAGGCAGCCATGTACACGTTCATAACGTAAAGACCTTGCTTTCAGAGAACGCGGAATACACCTACACGCCGGATAAGGCGAGTCTGGAAGCATGGCAGAAAAAAGCAGAGGTAGCAGAAAAAACGCTTCCGCAAATAAACGCATACAAACGCGCAGACGGAAGAATCGGCATTCGGAACGAGATTTGGATTGTTCCAACTGTCGGATGCGTCAATAAAACGGCAGAAATGCTCGCCGCACGCGCTAACAGGGAGCTTTCAGCAAAATATCCGGGAATAGACGGCTTTCACGCGTGGCTCCATCCCTACGGCTGCTCCCAGATGGGAACCGACCACGAAAAGACGCGCACGATTCTTGCGGATTTGGCAAGGCACCCGAACGCAGGCGGAGTTCTTGTTCTGGGGCTCGGTTGTGAGAACAACCGGGTTTCATCCTTCATGGAGCTCGTGGGTGGCACTTCCGTGAACGGCGCGAATGACACAGTTTGCGGCGCTACCAATGGCTCTGGCGCACCCGCCCCTAACACGCAGAACATCGATTTTCTTGAAACCCAGTCCGTCGAGGATGAAACCACCGTCGGGATGGAAAAACTCGAAAAACTTGCAAAAATCGCGTCTCAGTACAAGCGCGAAAAAGTTCCTGCATCGAAGCTCGTAATCGGCATGAAGTGCGGCGGCTCTGACGGACTTTCCGGCATAACGGCGAATGCGCTTGTCGGCCAAGTTTGTGACCTTTTCACAGCCGCAGGAAGCTCCGTTATCCTTACAGAAGTGCCGGAAATGTTCGGCGCGGAACAGCTTCTTATGAACCGATGCGTCAACGAATCTGTCTACAAGGACACTGTGAACCTTATAAACAACTTCAAGGATTACTTCACGCGCCACGGACAAGTCGTGTACGAAAACCCATCACCCGGTAACAAGGACGGCGGCATAACGACGCTTGAAGACAAGTCTCTCGGCTGCGTGCAAAAAGGCGGCAAAGCTCCTGTCTGCGGCGTTCTCTCATACGGCGACCGAATCTGCCGAGACACAACCTCGAACGAGACTGTCGCACAAACACCAGAATCCACGCAAGCCTCAGAAAACGCAACTAACTCCGCGAAAGGCGCGCAAGCCCAAGAAAAGCCGACCAGCTCCGCGAACTCGCCGGACGACTCCGCGAAAGGCGGCGTTTATCTTCTTGAAGGCCCAGGAAACGACATCGTTTCAACAACCGCCATGACAGCCGCCGGCGCGAACATCATCCTGTTCACTACAGGACGCGGCACTCCGCTTGGCGCACCAGTTCCAACAATCAAAATAGCGACAAATCATCCGCTTGCAACGCGCAAAATAAACTGGATAGATTTCGACGCATCTGCTATACTTTCACAAGAATCGCAGTTCGAAACTCGCGACAGCTTAACATCACTTATACTGCAAACAGCTGACGGCGACTACAGAACAAAAAACGAACAGAACGGATACAGTGAAATAGCCATAATGAAAGAAGGAGTTACATTATGAAAAAATTCATGGACGAAGATTTTCTGCTTGAAACACAAACAGCGAAAGACCTATTCCATAAATCAGCGGCAGATATGCCAATCTGGGACTACCACTGCCATCTTATCCCGTCACAGATAGCTGAGAACAAAAAATTCCCCGACCTTACGGATGTCTGGCTCGGCGGCGACCACTACAAATGGCGGCAGATGCGCACGTTCGGAATTGAGGAAAAATACATCACAGGCGATGCAGCTCCTTACGACAAGTTCCTTGCGTGGGCTTCAACAATCGAAAATCTGATCGGAAACCCGCTATACCACTGGACACATCTGGAACTTCAGCGTTACTTCGGCATTTACGAGCCGCTTACAGTGAAGACAGCACCAGAAATCTGGAAAAAAGCGAACGCTATGCTCGCCACAGACGATCTTTCTGTTAAAGGAATCCTCAACAAGTTCAATGTTTATGCAGTCGGCACAA
This sequence comes from Treponemataceae bacterium, assembly GCA_024685655.1. Classification (GTDB taxonomy): domain Bacteria; phylum Spirochaetota; class Spirochaetia; order Treponematales; family Treponemataceae; genus Treponema_I. The sequence goes on along the minus strand of JAIKVO010000063.1, from coordinate 2,031 downwards.
CAGACGACCCGATAGACACACTCGAATATCATGCAGCAATCGCAGCTGGCACAGCGCCGATTGGCAAACTCGGCACAAAAGTCGTTCCGTCATTCCGTCCGGACAAAGCGATTCACGTAGACGCACCGATTTTCACCGATTACATCAAAAAACTGGAAAAAGCAGCCGGAATCAGCATAAACACACCGGACGACGTTCTCACCGCTCTTTCTAACAGACTCGATTTCTTTATCAAAAACGGATGCCGCGCCACAGACCATGCGCTTGAATATCCACCGTTACAAACAACAGACCCGGCAGCGGCTTTCAAAAAGGCGATGGACGGCGAAAAACTCACACAAGCTGAGGCAGATTCGTACAAAGCGTATATCCTGCGCGGGCTTTCCGCAATCTACCGTGAAAAGAACGTCGCAATGCAGCTTCATCTTGCAGCAATCCGCAACAACAACCCCGCGATGATGCGAAAACTCGGCCCCGACACAGGTTTCGACGCAAGCCACGACCACGAGATGAGCGCGCCACTTTCCTCGATGCTCGGCAACATGGAAGAAAACGGCGGACTCCCAAAAACGATTATCTATTCACTTAACCCAAAAGATTATTACGCCATCGGAACACTCATCGGCTGTTTCCAAGGCTCAGGAATAAAAGGCAAAATCCAGTTCGGCTCGGCATGGTGGTTCTGTGACCACAAGGACGGCATGGAAGAGCAGATGAAAGTTCTCGGCAACCTCGGAATGCTCAGCTGCTTCATCGGAATGCTCACTGACAGCCGCAGCTTCCTCTCCTACCCGCGCCACGAATATTTCCGCCGCATACTGTGCAATATCCTGGGCAACTGGGTTGAGGGCGGAATGTTCCCTGCTGACATGGAAAAACTCTCTGAAATCGTCAAGAACATCTCGTTCGACAACGCCAAGAGATATTTTGAGTAGGTAACTAGGTGGGGAAGGCCATGGCGAACATCCTGCACCTTGCCAACGAAGTGTTTCAATGTGCAGGAAAAACAGTCTACAGACTGTTTTTAGTAAGCCACCCGGAGAGCTACGCTCGTAGGGATCCGTTTTTTCCTCCCCCACACCCTCATCTTTTTCCTAGGAAAACTTAAGGTTTGTAAAATTTCTAATAAGAGGAAACACGAAGTAACATCTTTCTAACGCAATTATTTAGTTTTTTAAGTTTGTTATTCATACAAAAAAAACTATTTCAACGACCATCGTCCTATAATTATCGCAGTAAAAGATATTTCTGTTTTTAAAGCTTTTTCAATTTAGTGTCATTCCCATTCTATGCAATAAATCATCGTAAGTTAGGTAAGCCTCCTTGCCGTTATTTATTTACAACTGCACATTGCCATTGTATAATTTTGTTGGTGAGGATACTCAAAACGTTATATTTCCGGAGGATAGATATGAATAAAAAAAGTTTTTTATTGGTTCTTCTTTTCTTTTTATTATCCATTGTAAATTGTTTCGCCACAATCATAGGAAGTAGATTTACGATTACTGAATCCGAAGAAGAATTTGATGTACTTTATTATATCACTGAAGATATGGATATATTGGAAGACTGCCAAAATGATGATGTTAATGTTACACAAGCATTTTCAATTAGTAGAAACGGAATAAGCGGCGAAGTCAGATACTCATTATTTACAGATGTTGGAGAAGATGAAAGTGATTTAGATATTCAGTATGCCATGTGGGTATTTATGTGCTTAAACAATATCGCAGGCTTTGATGTACCAGGTAATACTATCAGTTCTTTTAACGATAGTGATGTAAAAAGAGAATTTAATGGAGATTTCGGTTGTACGGTATTTTTACAAGATCCACAATCAGATTATGCTGACGGATATAAATACATGTTATGTGGACGCCCGCTACTTGAGGCGCTTTTTTAATACAGAATTTTACCCAAATTTAACATTTTTTTCATTATAATCTAACATTCATAAACTACACTCGGATGCAAACGAGGTGTTTATGAATACAAATGTGAAAATTATTTTCGGACTTTTAGGTGGGCTTG
>JAIKVO010000233.1 GCA_024685655.1 Treponemataceae bacterium | reverse complement strand
GATGACGGCGAAAGCAATACCGTATTGCTATTTATCTGATGTGAACATATACTTTCCATATTATGAAAAAGCCAGTTATTGTAATCCCGATGGGCGACCCAGCCGGAATCGGGGCGGAAATAGTGTTAAAAGCGCTTGCGAGCGATGAAGTGAAAGCTGCCGCAGACTGCATTGTTGTTGGGGACGTGTCCGTGCTTGATGCGACCGCAAAAATTACAGGCTGCCCTGTGCCGCAGAACATTGTTGATTTGAAGAATGCGCCAGTTTCTTCTTTTAAGCCTGGTGAAATAAGTGCTGTTTGTGGGAAGGCGGCGTTCGAGTATATTGTTAAAGCGATAGAGCTTGCGAAAAGCGGCAAAGCTGATGCGGTCGCGACCCCGCCTGTGAACAAAGAGTCGTTCCGTGCCGCCGGAGTGCCGTTTATTGGTCACACGGAGATTTTCGGCGCGTACACGGATACGCAAGATCCGCTTACGCTTTTTGAAGTTCGTGGAATGCGCGTGTTTTTCCTTACCCGGCATGTTTCTCTGCGGCGCGCCTGCGACATGGTGACGAAAGACCGCATTATAGATTATGTGAAACGCTGTACGGCGGCACTAAAACAGCTTGGCGTTACGGAAGGAACAATGGCTGTTGCCGGGCTTAATCCACATTCGGGCGAGCATGGACTTTTTGGCGACGAGGAGCAGGACGCTGTTGCTCCTGCCGTGGAGGAACTGAAAAAGCAGGGATATAACGTTGAAGGTCCTGTGAGTGCGGATTCTGTGTTTCATCTTGCGCTTCAAGGACGATACAACAGCGTTCTTTCGCTGTACCACGATCAGGGGCATATCGCGACGAAAACGCTTGATTTTGAGCGGACAATCGCTGTTACGTGCGGAATGCCGATTTTGCGCACATCGGTTGACCACGGCACGGCGTTCGACATTGCATGGCAGAACAAGGCGAGCGCAGTCAGCATGATAGAGGCGATTCTACTCGCCGCGAAATACAGTGGCAAATAAAAGGGAATCCACCGTTTGATTGGCGAACTCCGTAGGTGTTCGCCAACGTCGGGCTAGGGCATGGAGCAGCGGCGTAAGCCGGCCACTGGAGCGGAGTCTGCCGGTAGGCAGACGAAGTGAAGCGGCTGACCGTTAGGGAACTGCGGAACGCCCGCGTGCCAGTTTTGGCTGTGAAGCGGACAAAACTGGCAAGGTGGGAATTGCCGTAAGGGAATTCCCACCGTCGAGCCCCCCATAATATTTCAATTTACAATCCGTGTTATTTCCAATACAATGTTTTTGGAGCTGATTGCATGAGTAAAAAGAAAAGTCCAAAACAAAATAGATTCAAAAAAGCTCTTGTAAAAATAGAAAGACTCCTTTCAAACCCGTCGGTAAAACTCGGACTCTTTGTTTTTTTATTGCTTATAATAGTTGTAGTTATAATTTTTCAATCGGAAAAAAAAACAAACTCTCGCATAACAACTTTATTCGATGCAATTTGGTATACGCTTGTAACTTTGACGACAGTTGGTTACGGAGATATAACCCCGACATCTGTTCTGGGAAGGGTTGCAGCGATGTTTCTGCTTGTCGTAGGTGTTGCTATATTCGGTATATTATCAGGTAAATTCGCGTCGTTCTTGTTGGACAGACAGCAAAAAAAAGGCAGGGGACTTATTATAATGGGCAAAATAAAAAATCACTTTATAATTTGCGGTTGGAAACCAGGATTCGAGAAAATCTTGGAAGGAATTTTGTTCGCCAACCCGGAAATCCCTGCGGATAGGATAGTCATAGTAAACAACGCGGACAGAACCGAGATTGAGACTATACTTGCGAACGAGAAATTCAAGGGAATTAACTTTCTGTACGGCGATTTTACGGACGAAGAGATTCTGATGAAGGCGCAGATAAAAAATGCGGAGCGTGTGCTGATTCTTGCCGACCGCTCGAAGCAGTATTCATCGCTAGAAACTGATTCTCGCACTGTGCTTGGCGTTATAACGATTAAGAATTTGAGTCCGAAAGTTTACTGTGTCGCGGAGATTATTGACTCTAAGTTTGAGAAGCACCTTTCGCTTGCCCGTTGTGACGAGATAATCCTTACTTCTGACTATGAGCAGAATCTTCTTGTTCAGGCTTCTAGCGGAAAGGGTATGAGCCACATTTTGCGCGAGCTTGTTTCTGAAGAAGATACATCGGTGCTTGTGCTGCAGGAGATTCCGGCGGAGTTTGTCGGGAAAGAGTATTCTGTTTACAAGAGCAGCCTTAAAACTCGCGACATTCTGATAGGGGTTCTTGAAAACACTGGTAACTTTTATGTAAGACGGAACGAGGCTCTTGCGGAGGCGCAGAAGAATCCTGATATGGAAAAAATCGTCAGCAACTTGAAGAAGGTAAAGACACTTAAAAGCAATATTCCGGTGTTCAATCCGCCGGACGGGTATATCGTGCCGGAAAGCTCGAAGGCGATATTTATTCGTGCGAAAACGGACGAGACGGCGTGAGAGCGGTGTGATGTGTGGGGCTACGCCGGGCGCGGGATGTGCGGTTCGCGGAGCGCGGCTGTTGCGAGTTTTGCAAAGTGTCGCGAATGTCGAGGCGCGGATTTTGGCGCAATAGTGTGGAGAAATTGATATGGAATGCAAACAGGAACTGATTGAGAAACTCTCGAAACTTGAAATTTTTTCTGATTTGGACATAAACGATGCGGAACATGTGCGGCTTTTGAAGCGTGTCTGCGAAATCCTTACGCCAACTCCGTTCAATGCCGGGGATGTAATCATCAAAGAGGGCGATATTGGAAACTCGCTTTACATTTTGTACGAGGGAACTGTCCAGGTGCGCCGGATGACACCGAACAACGAGCAGTTTGCTGTGGCGAACCTTACAGCGGAGCAGAACGTCTTTTTTGGAGAAGTCGCGCTAGTTGATAAAGATACGCGCTCTGCATCTGTTTACGCTATAACAAAATGTAATACACTGAAGCTTGACGGCGACAGATTCAAGGCTTTATGCGATGAGGAACCTGTTCTTGGCTATAACGTCATGTACCGCATTTCAAGGCGCATTGCATCCGCGCTCCGCCGCTCGAACAAAGATTTGATGGTTTTGTACGAAGCACTTATAGACGAAGTTCACGGCGAATAGTTTTTAGGATGATAGGCGCGGGAAAAACTCTGATAGGGAGCGGCACTGTGCATTGCCAACGAAGTGATTTTGTCGAGTTTTATTGTTTCTCTAATCTCTCTAATAGCTCCGGAATCTCGTAAATTGTCTTGATGCATGCGAATGAGGTCGGGTCGGAGGTGTCCCAGCCATCCATTGTTTTGCCGCTGACTGCCACATCCGCATCCGGACCGCAGACGAGGACTGCCTTTCCGCCGATTGCAGTGTATCCGCGCGTGTATTTTGCGTGGTCATCGAAGAAAAGCGTGTCTTCTAGTGTGTGTCCGCCCCATTTTACTGCGTTCATGTACGCGGATTCATGCGGTTTTCCCTGCAAATTATTTGTTTCAATATCGTGGATAGACTCGAACAAATCTTTAATGTCGTAAAAATCTAGAACAGTGTCCGCATGAACGCGCGGTGCATTTGTCAGCACTGTCATGGGCAGACCGAGTGACATCAAAAATGGGCGGAGATTTTTGTCCGGGGTAAGCTCGTCTGCTTCTGAAAGCGGATGCACGTAATGGAAATAAGCCTGAACATCTTTTAGTCCGTGTTCTGTACGGAGCCATTCGAGCGTCGTGCCGTAAAGCGGCATTCTTTCTTTCCTGAGCGCGGCGGCTTTGTCAATCGGCAGTTTGAGAAAATCAGCCACAAACTCCCTCATCCGTTTTGAAATTCCCGCGTCAATTGTGGATGTGGAAGGGTAGAGCGTATTGTCCAAATCGAAAAGAAGATGGCGTATTTTCATGCGGACAGTATAGCGTATTTATGGCAGAAAAAGCCATACTTGCGTTAGCGGGTGTAGCCCCGTAGTTGCGAAAGGAGCTTGCGACTGTAGCAATGAACGGTAGTGAAGGGCGGAACACGCGCCTGACGGTTGAACCGACGTCATTCTGTTTTGCTACATCGTCCGGTTCAACCGTCAGGAACGCCCTTTTTGCCTTGAAATTGCTGTAATAATGTCTGATCTGGCGGAAAATAGAGGGTCTTCCCCTAAAAATGAAAATACGGTAAATTATTATCGAAATGCAGACGACGGCATTAAACCGATGTTATACATCAGCGTCGTTAGGAGGTTATAAATGTCAAATAAAAAGTTTCTGCTTTTTTCAGCAGTCTTTTTAATTGTTTCTGCGGTTGCAATAGTTTTATCTTGCAATGGTTCAAAAAAAGCGGCTCTCAATGATGGAGAGTGGGCTGGTAAGGCAGAGGGAAGAAACGGCCCTATTGAGCTTGTTCTTTCTGTAAAAGATGGAAAAATTTCAGGAGCACATGTTGTTTCTGAAAGCGAGACTGATTTCGCAAAACCGGCGGAAGAGGATATTATCGCTCAGGCTGTTAAGAAAAACAGTGTTGATGGGCTTGATACAGTTTCTGGTGCTACAATCACTTCAAAGGCTATGATTGCTGCTCTTGCTGATGCTGTTCTTAAGGCTTCTGGCAAGGCGGACGATGCGGGTTCTGTAAAAAAAGTAGAGGACGCATCTTGTGATATAGCTGTTATTGGTGCTGGTGGCGCAGGCCTTTCTGCTGCAACAGAAGCTGCTGGCAAAGGTGCCAAGGTAATTGTCCTTGAGAAGATGGGTATTGCCGGTGGTAACACAAACTCTGCGACAGGTGGTCTTAACGCTTCTGAGACATCTGTACAGAAAGCTCTTGGTATAGAAGATTCCAACGAGCAGTATTATCAGGATACGATGAAGGGTGGTTACAACCTGAATGATCCTGAGCTTGTTCGCAACATGGTCGAGAAATCGGCAGAGACTGTTGATTGGCTTATTTCTCTTGGCGCAGACCTTAGCGACGTAGGTAAGATGGCAGGCTCTACAAACAAGAGGACTCACCGTCCTCAGGGTGGTGCGGCTATTGGTGTTCATCTTGTTCCTGTTCTTCAGACTGCGGCAGAAAAGACTGGTGCTGAAATCCGCTTTAATTCAAAGGTAACAGATGTTGCTCGCGATGGTTCACAGTTTGCTGTTTCTGTTTCTACGGAGGCAGGAGACTACACAGTACACGCAAAAGCTGTAATTATTGCAACTGGTGGATTCGGAGCTAACTCTGATATGGTCGTTAAGTACAAGCCTGATCTTGTTGGATTTGGTACGACAAACCATAAGGGTGCAACTGGTGATGCTTTCGCTTGGGTAGAAAAATTCAACGCTGCTCTTGTTCAGATGGATCAGATTCAGACACACCCGACAGTTGTTCCTAGCAACGGTGTTATGATTACAGAGGCTGTCCGTGGAAACGGAGCTATCATGGTCAACCGTGAAGGAAAACGTTTCAATAACGAGATGGCAACGCGCGACGTTATGTCAGCAGCGATTCTCAACCAGACAGGAAAAACTTCTTACTTGCTTTTTGACCAGGGCGTTCGTGACTCTCTTAAGGCAATCGAAGGCTATGCAAGCCAGGGACTTCTTACACAGTCTGACACTCTTGCAGGACTTGCTGAAAAGCTTGGAATGCCGGCAGACGCTCTTGAAGCTACAGTTGCTTCTTACAACAAGTTTCAGGCTTCTGGAAACGATACGGAGTTCGGTCGTGCAGCCGGCGATATGCCGCGTGCCATTGCGACCGCGCCTTATTATGCGATTGAGGTTGGTCCAGCTATCCACCACACAATGGGTGGTATAAAGATCAACACTAACGCAGAGATTTTGGATACTTCGGACAAAGTTATTCCAGGTCTTTATGCCGCAGGTGAGGTTACAGGTGGTGTTCACGGTGGTAACCGCCTTGGTGGTAACGCAGTTGCTGATATTACGATTTACGGAAAAATCGCGGCTGATTCAGCCCTTGAATACATAAAGGGTCGTTAAGCGATTTCGAAATTAAAGAAAATCTATTTTTTGCAAAACGGTTGCTCTCGCCGGATTTTGCCCCGGAAAACGGCTTGCTCGAAGCTACGCTGCGGAATACCGCGCTTCGCTTGTGCAGATGTTTTCCGTTTCAAAACTCCGGCTACGCAACCGTTTTGTACAATTTGAGTGTCACTGTCAAAAATCAGTTTTCATTTCCCATTACTTGTCTATGCATTCAAATCTTATTATTATATATGCATGAAAGATCCTAGAATAGATAAACTGGCATATAATCTTGTCAATTATTCAATCAAAGTACAGAAGGGCGAGAAAGTCCTTATCCAGAGCAACAATATAGAGCCTGCTCTTATAAACGCGATTATCCGTGAAGTGTACAAGGTCGGCGCGTATCCGTTCGTGTCTATGCGCGATAAAACAATTGAACGCGAGCTTCTTATGGGAACGTCCGAGGAGCAGATGCGTATCCGTGCAGAAATCGAGATGGAAGAGATGAAGCGGATGGACTGCTATATCGGCTTTACTTCGCTCCGCAATTTGAGCGCCCTGAGCGATGTTCCTCAGGAAAAGATGGAGATTTACAAGCGTCTTTGTGTCCTGCCTGTGCAGATGAAACAGCGGCTTAATTATACGCGGTGGGTCGTCCTTCGCTATCCGACGGCGGCATACGCGCAGCTTTCTGATATGAGCGAAGAGGCTTTTGAGAATTTTTATTTTGACGTGTGCAACCTTGATTACTCCAAGATGAGCCGTGCGATGGATCCGCTCAAAGGCATTATGGAAAAAACTGATAAAGTGCGTATCGTTGCGCCGGGAACAGACCTTTCGTTCAGCATAAAAGGGCTTCCTGCAATAAAATGCGACGGTCACATGAACATTCCGGACGGCGAGGTTTATACGGCTCCTGTGCGCGAGTCTGTAAACGGCGTGATAACATATAACACTCCGAGCCTTGAGGACGGCTATGTTTTTGAGAATATCAGCTTTGAGTTCAAGAACGGAAAGATTGTCAAGGCAACCGCTAACGATACGGAACGCGTGAACAAGGTACTCGACGCGGACGAAGGCGCGCGCTATGTGGGCGAGTTCGCTATCGGTGTGAATCCGTATATTCTGGAGCCGATGAAAGAGACGCTTTTTGACGAAAAGATTGCTGGCTCTATCCATTTTACGCCGGGCAATTCATACGATGACTGCGACAACGGAAATAAATCATCGCTACACTGGGATTTGGTGCTTATCCAGCGTCCTGAGTACGGCGGCGGCGAGATTTGGTTCGATGATGTTCTTATCCGTAAGGACGGGCGTTTCGTGTTGCCTGAGCTTGACTGCCTGAACCCGGAAAACCTAAAATAGATGAGTTCGGAATTTTTGCATTCCGAACAGGTCTAATGATGACTAATAATGAAACATAAGCCGATTTTACTAGCAAACAATACTGATATTAAGGCTCTTTCTTACTCTGTGCGTGATTTTTACCTTGACCGCGGATATTCAGTTGAAATTTATAATGACGGCGGCAGAAAAACTGTTGTCGATGCATCGAGGAAAAAAAGACGGCTGCATTCTGTGTTTTTTTCGCAAAATGGTGGGGCCGTAGAAGTTGTAAGCCACACGTACTATGTTATAAACAACATGCTGATTTTTGGCTCGCTCACGGTGATTCAGGCTTGTATGGGAAGGATGATTGGCGGCATGATCGGCGCGGATTCGCTTTGCTATGCGATAGGACTGCTGCTCGGCATAACTGAGACGCTTTTTTGGTTTGTGCCGGGAATGCGGGAGAACCGCACGCTGCAGGAAGTTATTCGGGATGAAGCGGTGAATCATGTAATCGAGGTGCCTGCTGTAGCTTCACAGGATGCAAAGTCTCGCGGATTTTGGCATAAGCTTTTCAATCGTGCCAAGGAGAAAAGTCAGTGACAGTTTTTTCGTGGGAAGAAATAACGTCCGGTGTGTTCGCGAAAAAGCTCCGTGATGGCGGATTTTGCGCTTCTGCTGTCGCAACGGGAGGGTTTGATGGGCTTCACAGAGGGCACCACGCCATAATTGAAAGTGTTGTCGCTTTTAGAAACTCTCATCCGGGAACCGCCGCCGGAGCCGTTACGTTCCGTCATCCGCCAAAAGCGTCTTTGGGTGCACGGTCGTATTCAGGCGACCTTTCAACAGTCAGGCTTAAAATAGACACATTTGCGGAATGGAATCTTGATTTTGCGGTGGTAATTGACTTTTCCGCTGATTTTAGTAAAATAAAGGGAAAGGATTTTCTTTCAATACTGAAAGATTCATGTTCTATGCAGTTTGCGGCGGCGGGATCAGATTTCCGCTGCGGGTATAGGTTGGACACCGGCGTCGCCGAAATGGCCGCTTATGCCGCGCAGAATGGCTTTGCGTTCGTTGTTGTGGACGATGTTCTTTATGGAAGCGAGCGCATCAGCTCCAGTGCAATCAGAAAGTGTGTTTTTGACGGTTTCGTAGATGAAGCTTCAAGGCTTCTTGGACATCCGTACACAATTGATTGCAGGGATGCAGTTTTACAAGCCAGAAACTCTGAGTCCAGTTCTCTGTTTATTGCACGCGGCAGTTTGACGCAGGTTCTTCCTGCAGAAGGCAAATATTCTGTTTTTGTCCAATCTGCCGACTCGGTTCGTTTTGAAAGCGTTCTGTTTGCGGAGTCACAATTCCTTCGCCTGGATATTCCGCCTGAATATGAGATTTCTGGTTTGGATAGAATCGATTTTAAACTGAAAATATGAACATGCTTTGCGTGTTCACAAGGAGCATATAATGGCACTTACAAAAGAAAAGACAGCCTCTGTTGTTGCACAGTTCGGTGCAAATGAGAAAGACACAGGAAACACAAAAGTTCAGATTGCCCTTCTTACAGAGCGCATCAAGCAGCTTACTGAGCATTGCAAGACATTCCCGAAGGATGCTCATGCAAAACGCAGTCTCAACATCCTTGTTGGTCAGCGCAGAAACCTTCTGAAATACCTTCAGAACAACAGTCTTGAGGTTTACCGCTCGCTTATCAAAGAGCTGGGACTTCGTAAGTAAGTTTCTTTTCTTCAGAAGTTACATGCCGGTCGCGTTGCGGTGCGGTATGTAACTTTTTTTATGATGTTTCAAGTCGTTGTGTATGGCTTGAAACACAGTGATAATTCTGCCGGACAGAATTATTCTTGCTGCATTGTTAGATGGACAGAATTTACTGGAAGAAACAAGATTTTGTACCGAGGTTGCGGCGGATTTGTTTTATGCGTCGCCCTTTCGGTTCTTTTCTTGCAGCGAATTCTGTCGCGATGCAGTAAGTACTCTATTATCCGCTTTGTGTGGATCCCTATACGGGAAAGGATTTCACGATGGTACAAAAAGTTACCTACAAAATCGGTGATCAGGAGCTTATCCTTGAAACCGGTCGCCTCGCGAAACAGGCAAATGGAGCTGTATACGCCCAGTTCGGCGGTTCAGCAGTAATCGCAACAGCTTGTGCATCAGGAACAGCACAGGAAGGACTTGACTTTGTTCCTGTAACTGTAGACTACAACGAAAAATACTATGCCGCAGGAAAGATTCCTGGTGGCTTTATAAAGAGGGAAGGTCGCCCGAAGGACAAGGAAATCCTTGTTTCACGCCTTATCGACCGCCCTATGCGCCCGCTTTTTGATGTAGCTTTTGGCCGCGAGATTCAGATTGTTCCGACATGTATCTCATCTGACCAGATTAACCCGCCGGATATTCTTGCTGTAATCGCTTCATCAGCTGCAGTAACAATTTCAGACATTCCTTTCAACGGACCAATCGCGGCTGTTCGCGTCGGCTATGTTGATGGCGAGTATGTTCTTAACCCGACATACGAGCAGATTGAGAAGGGCGACCTTGAAATCGTTGTAGCCGGTACGAAAGACGGCTTCACAATGGTTGAGGGCGGCGCGAACGAAGTTTCAGAAGACTTGATGCTCGGCGCGCTTGCCAAGGCAGAAGAGTTCATCCGCGAGATGTGTATCCTTCAGGAAAAACTCCGTGAGCTTGCCGGAAAGGAAAAGCTTCCGCTTGCTCCGCTCAATGTAGAGCTTCAGAATAAAGAAGAGATCGAAAAAGAGGCAATGCCACTTCTTCAGGTTGCTTGCTACGAGAAGTCAAAGTTTGGTCGCCACGACGCGATTGCAAAAGTTCAGAAAGACATCGCTGAAAAATACAAAGAGCAGCTTGAGGATCCTGTTCAGCTTAAGCTTTACAACGCTCTTTTTGATGACCTTCAGTACAAGATTCTGCGCACAGGTATTCTGGAGCGCGGTCAGCGTGTTGACGGTCGCGGTCTTGAAGATATCCGCCCTATTACATGCGAAATCAATGTTCTTC
>JAIKVO010000179.1 GCA_024685655.1 Treponemataceae bacterium | reverse complement strand
TTTCCGCTTTCATCTGTCTCGATTTCATCTCCCTGAAGCGGATATGTAAAACTCACGTTGTCGAATGTCAAAAAATCCATATTGTTTCCTAAAAAATCGCGATTTAACGCGACATGTGCATAAAACTCAATAAAGCCGTTCACCGAGCAGCCGCGAAACCAGCTTTACAGCCATCAGCGCCGTCTGGTTCCGCACATCAAGAACAGGGTTTACTTCAACGATGTCGCATGAATGAACCATGCCTGTTTCCGACATCTCTTCCATAAGCAGCAACGCCTCGCGGTAGTTAAGACCGCCCGGAATCTGAATACCCGTACCCGGCGCAAACTGCGGATCAATCACGTCCATATCAAAACTAAGATGTATATAATCCACACGGTCTTTGAAAAAATCTTTAACTTGCTCCATTATATGATGAAATCCGTTCCGGTCGATGTCACTCATTGTATATGCCGTCACTCCGGCTTTTTTCATCAGCTTTTTTTCTTCTTCATCAATGTCGCGAAGCCCTACATAGCAAACATTCTGCGCATCAACCTTGCGTCCTTTGAAATAAAGGTCTGTCAACTCCGGAATACCGTATCCGCATGAACCAGAAAGACACATGCCGTGGATATTTCCAGTCAGTGTCGTGTCGCATGTGTTAAAATCACCATGTGCGTCAACGTAAAGTACACCTAGCTTTTTGCCTTTTTTCTTACACGCAGCTGCCATTCCAGCCAAAGAACCAAGCACAATCGAATGGTCACCGCCAAGGATAATCGGAAACTCATCCGAGACAGCAGCTTGCTCAACTTTTTCTGCAAGTTGCGTACACGCCTGAACAATAAGCGGCAAATATTTTGCTTTTGGATTACCGGCTGTCTCGTACTCTTGCGGATGAAGCTCCATCGGACAGTAATATTTTGTAGCTGTATGACCAAGTTTTGTAAGCGATTCACGCAATCCCGCAAGACGGATGGCAGAAGGCCCCATATCTGAACCGTGGCGGCTCGCGCCCAAATCCAACGGCATTTCAAGGACATTAATGTTCATGCCGGCATTATACCATTTTAACCGCCACTCCGCAAACCCTGCGCTTTTTTTTGTATTCCAGCTTCGCGCCGGGGTGGAGCACCGCGCAAAGCGCGTTCCGTAGGAATGAGCTGCGTCAGACAGCGAAGTGCGGAACGCCGGAAAACTTCTACCAGTTTCGCACCGGAAATAACAAAAAACTCTTTTCACCGTTGACAGACAGCGATTTTTCATGTTTACTAATACTGTAATGAATTTAGTATTATTTCACGCACATCACCATTATTCTCATTGGGTTTCCTTTTAGGGGGTGTGCTGATATATTGCCGGCGTTGTCCGGTTGAAAAGGTCGCATCCCGAACGGAGAGCGGCCTTTTTTTGTTGTAATGGAGTGAATTATGGAAAAACTTAAAATCCTTCTTGCTAAGGGAAGAATCTATGAGTCGGTGTACGAGCTTTTGAACGATGTCGGAATATCAATTTATCTGCCGGACAGGACGTATTTTCCGACAACGAATCAGGACGACTTGGCGTTTCAAGTCGTAAAACCCCAGATAACGAGCATTTTACTTGCGCAGAACAAGGCTGACGTAGGATTCAGCGGCAAAGACTGGGTTTACGAGAACGGCGTTCAGGATTCCGTTGAGGAAGTAATGGATTTGGGGTTCGATAAGGTGCGGATTGTCGCCGCGATTCCAGAATCCAAGGATTTTGACGCTCTCTTGAAAGAGCCAGTCACAATTGCTACAGAGTATCAATCATTGAGTAAAAAGTGGCTCGATGATAACAAACTGAACGGCACGATTTTCCGCACCTGGGGAACGAGCGAGGGGTTTGTTCAGGATAATGATGACGCGCTTGCGCAGATTTTGATAGACAACACTTCAACAGGTTCTTCGCTTAAAGCGAACCGACTTAAGATTGTCGCGACTTTGATGGAATCGAGCACAAGGATGTACGCATCAAAAGAAGCGATGAAAGACCCTGAGAAAAAGCAGAAGATAATGGAACTCAAGATGCTTTTTGAGGCTGTTCTTGCAGCGCGGAACCGGGTTATGCTTGAAATGAACGTAACGCGCGCGCGTTTTGAGGGGCTTGTTAAGGGGCTGCCTTCTATGAAAAGCCCGACGATTTCTCCGCTTTACGGCGATGACGGCTACGCGATAAAGATTGCGGTTTCTAAGGGCGAGGTTCCGACACTTTTGCCGCGCCTTAAGGAGCTTGGTGCAACGGATATCCTTGAGTACGACTTGCGGAAGGTTTTGCCGTAAGGCTTATTGAGTTTGTTAGTGCTTGCGCGAATTTGCGGACGTGCATGTGCCGGATTCGCGGATTTTCGGGTGCTGTATTCACGGGCGCAAGCCTGCGTTTTGGCGCGGGCGGCTTTTGACAAGGAGATTTTTATGCGGACTGCAACAATAGAAAGAAACACGAAAGAAACACAGATTTCATTGACGCTGAATCTTGACGGGACGGGCGTTTGCTCCGTTGAAAACCCGATCGGTTTTTTCGGTCATATGCTCAACTCGTTCTGCAAGCACGGACTTTTTGACCTTTCCGGCACTTTAAAAGGCGACTTGGAAGTTGACCAGCACCACCTTATAGAAGATACCGGCATTGCGCTGGGGCTTTGCTTTGCGAAGGCTCTTGGAAACTGCGCCGGCATTTTCCGTTCCGGCTCGTGCCTGTACCCAATGGACGAATCTCTGTGCCGCACCGCCGTTGACTTTGGCGGCCGTCCGTTTCTTGTGTGCAACGCTGAACTTACAGGAATTCCACTCGTTTCAATCGGACAAAACGGCAAAGAAGCGTCTTTCCAAACGGACTGTTTTGAAGACTTTTGGCAGGGTTTCGTGAGTACGGCGCGGTGCAACTTGCACTTGGACACTTTGCGGGGCAGGAGCGACCATCACAAAATGGAAGGACTGTTCAAGGCGGCGGCGCGGGCAATACGAGATGCTGTTGAAATCGACATACGCCGGAACGGTACAATTCCTTCAACAAAAGGCATAATCTGCTGAGTTATTCAGTATCATTAAGTTTCTCATACGGACGAACAAATCCAGTAATCAACGACTCCCGATACGACTCTCTATAAGATTTCGAGCGTTTACAGAACAATTTGCTTGAAATTTTATGCTTCATGTTTATTGCAAAATATCAATAAAATCAGGGTTCAGCCGGGTCAAATTTTAAGAAAACAAATCTAAATTGAATTTATTTTGTAAATTTTAGCCATTATTAAGGTTAATGTATTACAATAAAAACATATAGATCATTTTCATAAGGAGTTGTAGTTATGAAATCAACAAGCAAAACTTTAGCAAATATAATGCTAATGATGTTCAGTGTAGCAACTGTATTTGCTTCTGGCCAAATGGAAACGACCGAATCAAATAATTCAGCGAATAATTCCTCAACTGGCGCACAAGCTGCGAAAAAGGGAACAAATTCCACATCGATTGGAAAGCTTTACAAAGAACTACCTGCTGGCACTGATGGAACTGCTGGTACAAGCGCAAAATATGTCCTCTTTGGCGAATATCCGCAGACAATAATGGCAGAGGATATAATTATTGATAAAACACAATCCAGACAATCCGGAGCCTTTACATATTATCTTGGAAGCGATGGCGAATGGTATTATGAAGGCGGGCAGAGCTGTTACGATTACAATAAATTCGGTGACGGCTATCTTGGTATTCCGTTTGTATACAGCGACGGTTCTTGGAGAGATCCTGATGCATGGTATTATGACGATGACGAGGGTTGGCTTAGAGAAACAAGATTTTTCAAGGTTGAACCGATAAAATGGCGTGTTCTTACAGAAAACTATCAGGGCAAAATGCTGCTTTTGCCAGAAGTCATCCTTACGGCTGGTACGCCTTTTAATGAAAACGAAAGAATCGATAAATACCCGAATGATTATGAAACTTCAACGATTCGTGCTTTTCTCAATGGTCTCCCCCTCACTTCTCTTACTCTGTCTTACTTTGGAAATGATGATGTGGAAGAGGAAGATGACACATATGTCGATAAAGGATTTTTACAGACGGCATTTAGCGAAGCTGAACAAAAATCAATAGCAATAACTAACGTTGACAACAGTTTGGAACAGGCTTTTGAACTTGGTGAAGAAATTCCGGAGATTCTGATTGAAAAGCGTGAATTATACGGATTGGACGGAACGGATACACAAGATAAAATCTTCCTTCTTAGTGTAAATGAAATTGCCAAATATACGACAGAAGAACAGCTTGATAAAATGGATCCCACAGATTTTGCTTATGCAAAAGGAGCTTTCATGTTCAAGTCCACTTGGTTACGTTCTCCTTCTTGGTTGTTTCACAACTATATAGAAGATGAAACTGAGATTATTTTCGATCAAATAAGAAAAGTAAATTACGGTTCTTATAAATGGGAATATGAAAATGATGACGGCACCATTCAAAGCGGTATTTATTCCGATGTTGTCACTGGTGATGAAGATTATTATGACGATAACTGTGTCATGCCCGTATTGTGCGTCGAAAGATAAAGTTCAGTTTTCATAGGCTCGCAACATAATTGAAATCTATCTGCTCGGAAAACTCTCTTCCGGGCAGATTTTTTTTAGTATCATTATTTAGGTGGCTCTAAGTATACAAACTCGTATTCCAAAGGATTTACATAACCTAAGCGCTGGGCAAGACGGTCGGATTCTATGTTCTTTTTGTCGCAGGCCCAGATTGGTTTTATGCCCATTTTTTCAAGTTCCTGGATTGTCCTAAGGCAGAGCGCATAGGCAAAGCCACGGTTACGGTATTCTTCAAAGGTGTAAATGCCCATTTCTGCGTATCCGCCTGATATAAAGGCGCCTTCACTTTCGCTGCAAACCTTACCATTTTCTACGGCATAAAATCCAAAAGCCTTTTTAAGA
>JAIKVO010000157.1 GCA_024685655.1 Treponemataceae bacterium | reverse complement strand
CGTTCGTCATCAGGGGATGAGATTATGTATTGTCAAGAATATGTTTTAATCGACATGTACGGAGTGATCATAGAGGAAAGCAAGGGAAACTTTATTCCGTATACATACCAGCACTTTGCCGAGTCGGAATATGAAAGAATTACAAAAGCTTTCCGAGAGGAAGGGATTTTTGGAAAGGCGCAGTCAGGCAAACTTTCATCACATGATTTTTTGGCATATCTCGGATACGATGACCCGGAAGGTGCCATGAAAGACTACCTTGAACACTATCTGACCCTCGACGCAGGGGTCAAAAGTTTTGCGGAGAAAATCAGTAAAGGGCGCAAACTCGTGCTGCTTTCAAACGATGTTTCAGAATGGAGCGAATACCTGACGGAATTCCACGATATTAACAAGTATTTTTACGACAAAATCGTAAGTGGTGATGTCGGCGTTAAAAAGCCTGATTCAGACATGTTTACCCTTGCCGTTTCCCGTCTGAAGTGTCGCGCAGAAGATTGCGTGTTTATCGACAACAGCGTAAACAACCTCAATGCCGCAGCCAAGCTCAGAATTAAAACGATTCTGTTCAACAGAGACGGCGAAACATATGAAGGTACCACAGTCAATAGCTTTTCGGAATTGGAAAATCTTTTGAGTTAGATGATTATATAGGTAATTGATAATTTCTAGTTTATGGAGGCGAGATTACTTTGACAGAGTTATTTTCTAAACCTGCGGCAGGCGGAATAATCGAAAGAATTGTTGATGGACAAGAATATATTCTTCTACAAGAGAGAGACAAAGGTAACAAGCGCGAAGAGGGATTAATCGAAATACCAGCAGGTAAAATCAGAGAATTCGAGAATATTTATGACTGCTTGAGAAGGGATGTATTTGAAGAGACTGGCCTTGAAGTTTCATATATTCAAGGAGAGAAAGAATCAGTAATAACTGAACATCAAGGTTATAAAGTATTGAATTATACACCATTTGCATGTGCTCAGAATATTGAAGGGGATTATCCAATAATGGTTCAAGTTTTCATTTGCAGAGCCAGTGGAAAAGAGTTAAATGAGTCAAATGAATCGAGAAATATTAGGTGGGTGTTCCTAGATGAATTAAGGAATATGCTGAGAGATAATGAGGCGTCTTTTTATCCTATGCATGTATCAACTCTAAAAAAGTACTTAAAGTCAAAAGAACAATAATATTCGACTTGGTGAGGAAAAATGGAACAGAAGCGGATTGATAAAAAAAGAATCACAATACTGTATTTGATAATTACAGTATCGCTGACATGGCTTTGCCAGTTTATGCCAATTTTGATGGGAATGGACGTGGAAAATACGTCGATATCATCTTTTGATTATTCATCAATCTTTTTTGGAATCGGTGGAGTCATGCCGACTCTGGTTGGTGTAATCTTTGTCTTCATATTTTATACAAAAGAAGGTTTAAAGGATTTCTTAAAAAGGTGCTTTGTTCCCAACAAAGAGTGTATTGTGGCAATTGTAATATCGCTTGGTCTGATATGTTTTGAAGTGGCGGTTACACAGCTGATTTCAAAGGGACTTGGCGCAGAAGCATTGGGATTTGAAGGCTTGAAGTTGATTGCCAAAAATCCGCTGTATTTCTTTTACTTCTTGTTTTGGGGAATTATATCCGGACCGTTTTCGGAAGAGTTCGGATGGCGAGGTTTTCTGACAGACCGCTTGTTTAATAAAGAGAAACTACTAAATATGTCTTTGTTAATTGGTTTTGTCTGGGGAATTTGGCATTTGCCGTTATACTTTTATCCGGCACAGATCCAACATGATTGGTTCATGATTAATCCGATATTGGGATTGCTCTTTATAGTAAGCTGCATGACAGCAGCACTCGTTTATACAACAATATATGTTGTTGCAAAAAGAAAGATATTTCCGATTTTCTTCCTGCATTTGTTTAAGAATATCATTTTGACAGGTGCGATGATTTATCCGTTTTCAGATACTTACAGCGTAGTTGTCGTTTTTGTTGAAATAGTAATGGATGTATTGTTCTATGTTTTATTTACGAGAACGCCAGTTTATAAAAGAAAATTAGATGACGCACTGGAATTTGATTATTTGAAGTAGACTGTGCAGCAAGGAATGCGAAATATGAGAAAAGAATTTTTGGCTTTATTTGGAAGATAAATGGCGATACGAGTAGATGCTCAGGATGTCCGAGGACCGCACGGTTTACACCAGGGAGGATATGAGCGCGTTCTTTATTGTAATTTATCATGAAGAATGGGATTTTTGTTTCTGAGGGCAAAAAGACTGTTCTTTCCTTATTTTATAAGGCTTAAACGGATTTTTATGAGCCTTTTTTCATGTTTATTTAAAATGCTTAAAACGGTGTAAAAAGGGTTTTTTTAGCCCTTAAAATGCCCTGAAAAATACCTTTTTGTTACCTCGATTGTTACCTACTTTTTTTTCTGCAAAAATGCCTTTAAAATCTCTGGAAAAATGCTATGCAATGGTGACTTTTTCTGCTGTTCCGATGCAATATCCGTTCCTGAAAAGCAGCAGTTTCCGGCTATCCGGCATTTCTTTTACGAATACTACCTGCTCTTTGTGGACAGCAGATGAAAGGCTCCAATAATGGCTCTTTTTGTATGTGATTATTCCTGTCGGCGAAACGACCAGTCGGCACAATGCTTCTTTTAAGCCGGATATTTTCTCTGCCTTTTGAGGGATATCTTCAAGCCTGAAAAACTGTTTCTGATTCAGCAAAAAAGCTCTTTCGCG
>JAIKVO010000076.1 GCA_024685655.1 Treponemataceae bacterium | reverse complement strand
AGTATAGTTATTAGATATAATTATTATTGGCATTCGCAGTAAATGGCGGTCTTGTCTCCGAACTCAAACGGTATAACCTGTACCGAATAATTTGATTAGGAGGCTAAGAAAAGATGACGATGTACGAAATCATTTCGTTGGCGATTAACTTCGCCATTCTGATTCTTGAAATACTTAGTTACCTCCGCAACAGCAGAGATATAATTGAGTAAAAAGAAACCCGCCAAAGTGTTTGCACCACTATAGGCGGGTTTTAACCCAAACATAGAGGCAAGACGCTAGACTGCGAGTGCCTTTATTTCAATATAGCACACAGTTAGCGAATAGACAAGTAGGAAAAACAGATATCACTTGTCGCAGATGACAAGTTAAAACCAACATTTCTGAAGATAGCAACTAATAAAAGCCCCCTACTTATTTGCAGCCATTGCAACTATTATAAATGTTATAATAAATGCAATACGAGTAATCCGAGAAACTACTTTATTATAGATTTTCAGACACTTTAATTCAGGATCATCCTCACCTTCAATGTCTTCCAAAAACTCCTGGAATTCAGCATTTCTCGTGTTCCCGCTTATACCATCTTTACTATAAAGAGGATGCTCAATTCCCCCGTTCATTTCACGAAGTCGTTTAATGATTAATCTCTCTATGATATAATCACACAAAAAAACAAGATTAAAAATAATTAAAGTAAAAGCTAGGAGAACATACATATGCTAATACCTCTGTTTTTCACATTCATCTTGAGAAAAATTATCGTTAATTAACAGGTGAAATTCTCTAACACTGAGTCCATGCATCCAGTCTACGGCAGAAACCGCATGAACGCAATGGTGTTGCACCGCCGTATTCCTGATATGCCTTCCGTGTCCTTGACTAACGAAACGACGATTTGTAAGATTAACCATGATTGGTATTATAGACTACAACGCTGGAAATATTAAAAGCGTTGAGCGGGCTTTGGACTCGCTCGGAATTGAGTATGTCTGCTCCAAGAATCCGTTGGAGCTTCAAAAATCCGATAAAATTATTTTTCCCGGTGTGGGCGAGGCGAACTTCGCAATGAAGCAGCTTAATTCAAACGGTGGCGCATCCTTTTTGAAGGATTTTGCCGCATCTGGTAAGCCGCTTTTGGGCATTTGCCTTGGCTCGCAGATTATTTTTGACTATTCGGAAGAAGGCGATACGCAGTGCCTTGGCATTCTTAAGGGAAAAATCCGCCATTTTGAGAACTTGTTCAAAGAAAACAACGTAAGCTATATAGGAAGCGATTCAAAGCGGCACGGCGATTCTGGTGCTGTGCTTAAAATTCCGCACATGGGCTGGAGCTCGCTGACGTTCCATAAGGACGGAACAAGCGGTAGTTCGGATTTCTATCTTGTGAAAAACGTGCGTGACGGCAGCGACTTTTATTTTGTGCATTCATACGTGATTCAGCCGGAGAGCGAGGATGTCGTTGTTATGTGGGCGGATTACGGTGTTCCTGTTCCGGCGGTGATTCACTGCGGCAACGTGATGGCGGCGCAGTTCCACCCCGAGAAATCGGCGGAGTGCGGCCTTTCTGTGCTGCGAGCTTTTGCGGAGGGGGTCTGAAATGCTGAAAAAAAGAATTATCGTTTGTCTTGATGTTAAGGACGGACGCACGACAAAAGGCGTGAAGTTCTTGAACAATGTTGATATAGGCGACCCGGTGGAGATGGCTGCCGAGTATTACAGGCAGGGCGTTGACGAGCTTGTTTTTTACGATATCATCGCTTCGGCGCGCGGACGCGGCCCGATTCTCGACCTGATTTCAAGGGTTGCGTCGCAAGTGTTCATTCCGTTCTGCGTTGGCGGTGGCATTGGCACGGTGGACGATATCCGCTCGACGATTCTTGCCGGCGCGGAAAAAATAAGCCTTAACTCCAAGGCAGTACAGAACCCCCGGCTCATAAGCGAGGGCGCGCGGATTTTCGGAAATCAGTGCATAGTGCTTGGAATGGACGCGAAAAAAGACGAGGCGATGCCTTCTGGCTATCGTGTTTACATAAACGGCGGGCGCATTGCTACGGAGCTTGACGCGCGGGAATGGGCTATTCAGGCTGTTAAGCTTGGAGCCGGGGAGATAGTGCTTAACTCTATGGATGCGGACGGCACCCGCGCCGGCTACGAACTGAACCTTACCCGGATGATCAGTGATGCTGTTAGTGTGCCAGTTGTTGCGTCCGGCGGCGGCGGAACGGTCGCCCACTTGCGCGACGTGCTTTCTGAGGGCGAGAACGGCGGTCATGCGGACGCTGCGCTTATAGCGAGCATGGTTCACTCTGGCGACTACACTATTGGCGGCATAAAGACGGAGCTCGCGAAAGACGGCGTTCCGGTGCGGCTTGTGTAGAGACTTGTTTTGCTGACTGTGCGGCAAGGATTGTAGGGGCAGCCCTGTTGGGCTGTTCGCGGTCAGGAGCTGACTGCGAATGAGCCGCGGTAGACGGCGAACCCCGAAAAGCCTGGTTTTTGCGGCTTGCCGCAAAAAGCCGCCCATCCTGCTCATTCTGATTATTGTTTTGACTGGTTTTTCTTTAAGAATTCCAAAAGTGTCGGCAAATAAAGCCTGTCCTCGTGTGCGATGTGCGTCTGAATCCATTCGCGCAGAAAATGTGCGAATTTTATGCATTCGGAAGTAGTCAGTTTTTCGATGCGCATATACGCTATCTCGCATTTTTCGGTGAACGCGTCGTGGCTTGCTTTGTGCTGCTTGTATCCGCTGAAATGAGAGGCTATCATAAGCCGTTCTTCTTCTTTAAAGTGGGTCGCCGCGTAATTAAGGCATTTTTCCAGAGTCTGTTTTACTACGAGCTGATTATTTTCTTTGTCGTTGTTTTTTAGTAGACTTTGGTAAAACTCATTGCAGAGTTTCACAAGATTTTCGTGCTGTGTGTCGATTGTTGGAATCCCGATTTTGAATTTCGGATCCCATGTTATGAAATCCTTGTCTTTTGAATCTGGTGTTGTTGAGTATTTTATGAGCATAAAAACATCTCCTTTTTTCGAATATATTGATTATACCCCAAAATCCGAGTTTTGCAAAAAAAAACAGGAGAATCGGGCTCTTGTTACGATTCTCCTGCGTTCAGAGGCAAACTTAAGTTGTACAACATAATGCCATACAGCTTAACAACTTTTTTATGTATATCTCAATCTCAACCGAATACGCTCGTAGTATAACAAACTTATTCTAAATTTTGTCTTAACTGTTCACAAAAATTTTCATAATCGTTAAAATACTTTTAACATGGAAAAAATAGAAAAGAAACTTACGCAGCTTTTGACGGCTGTGTTCCCAAATAATGACTATCAGGTTGTAGCAGGAAAGGTGGATGGGTGCACCATTTCATCGCTTGTGTATGATTCTCGGCTTGTGAAACCAGGCTCGCTTTATTTTGCATGGCCGGGTGTTCATGTGCATGGCAATACGTATATTGCGAAAGCGATTGAAGCCGGGGCAGCTGCTGTTGTGTTTCAGGACGAATTGTCATCTGATGTTTTGTCTGCGTTGCGTTCTAGCGCAGATTCCGCAGCGAAACGCGATGTGCCGCTTATAAAAGTAAAAGATTCTCGATTTGCGATGGCTCCTTTTGCGGCTGCTTTTTACGATAATCCGTCGAAAAAAATGGTTGTTATCGGGGTGACAGGAACAGAAGGAAAAAGCACGACTGTTTTTTTGATTTGGCAGTTTTTAAGACTTTGCGGTAAAAAAGCAGGTTTTTTCTCGACGGTTCAGTATTCACTTGGCGGTGAAGCTGTGAATAATCCTGAACATCAGACAACTCCGGAATCGACTGTTGTACAGGAAAAATTGTACCAGATGGCAGAAAACGGCTGTGAGTATGCTGTCGTGGAATCATCATCGCATGGGCTTTCGAAAAAGTTGAACAGGCTTGGTTCTGTGTACTTTGATGTGGGAATAATGATGAATGTTACGAGCGAGCATCTTGAATTCCACGGGACTTATGAACAGTACAAGAGCGATAAGGCGAACCTTTTCCGCGCTTTGGACGAGTGCGACCATGTGAAAACGATTTCTGGGAAAGAAGTAAAAGTACCTTCGTTTGGTATTGTGAAAGCTGCGGATCCGGCGGCGGGATATTTTGCGGACTGCACGAAAAAGCCGGTTTATGGTTTTGCTATGGAAACAGATGTGTTTGCAGATGTCGATCGGGCGGGAGGAAAGCTTGAGGGCCTTTTCGTGGCGGAGGAAATTAAGTCAGACAGCGAGGGCGAGTTTTTCGATCTGTACGGAAGATGCGCTAGTAGTAAGGATAAAGCCGGCAACAGTTCTGATGCGGTGTTTACTTATGGTGAAAGGTGCGCGATTAGTGTGGATGAGGAGGCTTGCGCGGCTGAAACTGATTTCACTATTTGCGTTGATAATCGTTATAGTATATGCGACATCCGCATAAATTTGCCGGGTACGTTCAACGTGTATAATGCTACGGCTGCCATGCTCGCCGTTTCCGGAATACTTGGTGTTACTATCGCGTCACTAAAGGATGCGGCGGCAAAACTTCTTCCGGTAAAAGGCAGAATGACTATTATTGATCGTGGTCAGCCTTTTGAGGTTATAGTTGATTATGCGCATACTCCGTCCAGTTTTATGACTATTTTCCCGCCGCTCCGGGAACGGCTGGAACGAGAGGCTGCCGAAAGAAACGCGGAAACTTGCACTGGCAACGGTGCAGGTGGCACAACTGGCGCATGTAACGCGGAATCGGCAGTTAAGCGCGGCAGACTTATTGCGCTTTTCGGTTCCGGTGGCGAGCGCGATACGAAAAAACGACCTGAACAGGGAAGAATTGCATCCGAATATTGTGATATAGTTATACTTGCAGATGAAGATCCGCGCGGTGAGGATCCTATGACGCTTCTTGAAGATATTGCAGCCGGCTGCAAAAACAGTAGCCGCGGTGAAAACCTGTTCCTTATTCCAGATAGGCCCGCTGCAATTGCAAAGGCGTTCTCTCTTGCCGAGCCGGGTGACATTGTGTTGTTGCTCGGAAAAGCGCACGAAAACTCGATTATCTATAAGGATTATGTTATGCCTTATGATGAAATATCAGAGGCGGAAAAGCAGCTTGAAAAACTGAAGGCTCGCTGAAATCGCCCGAACTATCATTATATCTTGGAGGAAAGATGCTTCAGCTAAAAAATGTTACTAAGAGCTATGGCAAAGATTTCTGTGCGGTAAACGATTTGTCTTTTACTGCTGAGGAAGGCGCTGTAGTCGGTGTAATCGGCCCGAACGGTGCCGGAAAGTCCACGACAATCAGAATGATCATGGACATCATCAAGCCCGATTCCGGTACTATTACTCTTGATGGAAAACCGTTTACAGCGGAAGACAAAGACAAGATCGGGTATTTGCCGGAGGAGCGCGGACTTTATAAAAAAGAGAAAGTCTGTGATGTGCTTCGTTATCTTGCAGCGTTGAAAGGAGTGTCAAAAGCCGATGCGGATGCTCGCATTGACAAATGGCTCGCGCGTTTTGACCTTTCTGAATGGAAAGACAAAAAAATAGAGTCTCTTTCAAAAGGTATGGCCCAGAAAATCCAGTTTATATCGACTGTCCTGCATGATCCAAAGATTGTGTTCCTGGATGAGCCATTCTCCGGCCTTGATCCGGTAAGTTCCGATGAACTTCTGGCTGTTATCAAGGAGCTTAAACAGGAAGGACGCATAATTCTTTTCTCTACGCACGTAATGGAAGTTGCGGAGCGCATTTGTGATCATATTATCATGTTGAACCACGGTCAGAAGATTCTTGACGGAAATCTTGCCCAAATTCGTAAAGAATACGGCAACAACTCCGTTACGGTAGAATGCGAGGGCGACGGTTCGTTCCTTAAAGACATCCCAGGAGTAAAGAGTGTGCAGGAAAGCGGTTCTGAATATACGCTTACGCTCCAGAACGATGTCAATGAGAAAGACCTTTTTGCTGCTGTCGCGGCTAAAGCCCAGGAAAAAGATTGTACGGTGAGCCGCTACATGGTCAATGAGCCAAGTCTGCATGCAGTTTTTGTAAGTATTGCAGGCAAAGAATCATTGTCGGATGATGTGCATGGAGAGGAGAAGTAAGTCGATGAAATCAAAACTTAGTACAGTTTTAGCATACGAGTTTAAGAAAATCGTATGCAAAAAATCTTTTATAATCGTGACGATTCTTGGTCCGTTCCTCATGGCGGCACTTGTTCTTATTCCTTCTCTTTCAAGTATTAGCAGCGTAGACCGCTCGGGCGAGACTATTTCCATCGGTATTCTTTCTGACGGAAGCAATCTTACTTATGCAGTGCGTGACACGCTTTCTGCTTCTGGGTGGAACATTGTGGAGAATACCGATGAAGAAAGCCTTAAATCGGCTGTTTTCAGCAAATCGATAGAAGGATATCTTGCTCCGGACGGAAAAGGTGCTTTCGGCTATTATTCAGATGACACCGGAGATCTTTATGTCCATTCAACGCTCAAAAATGTTGTGTCGAATGTAATTATCTCTGACAGGCTCGCTAAACAGGGGCTCGATCCGCAGATGGTCTTTTCAATGATGGAGGAGACAGGGCTTCCTTCTTACAAGCTTTCTCAAAAAGAGAATTCAGCTGAGGAATCGGATTCAGAGGGCAGCTATATCATGAAGCTTCTTGTTCCGTTGTTCTTCGCAATGACTATCTACATGGCTATCCTTTTGTACGGTCAGTCGATAGGACGTTCGGTTGTAGCGGAGAAATCCTCAAAAATCGTTGATGTTCTGCTTTCTTCCGTCCGCCCTGATGATTTACTTATGGGTAAGATTTTTGGAGTCGCGCTTTCTGGTGTGCTTCAGTTCTCTATCTGGATTATTTTCGCGCTTGTAGGAGTTTCGCTGTTCAGTACTTTTACTGGTTTTATTATTCCTGTTCAGCTTTCCCCGATTAATTTTGTTTATCTGGGGGTTTTCTTCTTATTGGGATTCTTGCTTTTCGGTGCTTGTTATGGGGCGGTCGGTGCGGCTTCCGAGGACGAACAGCATATGGGACAGCTTTCATATCCTTTCTTGCTTTGCCTTATTGTTCCAATTTGCTTTATCTCAAGTATTTCCTCAAATCCGAATTCAGCACTTGCAGTCTTTTTGTCGCTGTTTCCGTTCACATCACCTATGGTTATGCTTACAAGGCTTGTAGGCGGACAGGTTCCGATTTGGCAGTTGGCATTAAGTATTGTGCTTCTTGCCGGTTCGATATATCTTGTTATGAAGCTTGCTGCTAAAATCTTCAGGGTTGGAATTCTTCTTACAGGAAAGAACTTCAAGTTTGCTGATATGAAAAGCTGGCTGTTGGAAAAATAAAACAGATATTTATGCACGAGTTTTCCGCTCGTGCATTTTTTGGGGTTTTTGAATGAAAATTGCGGTCATTTATGGTGGAAAAACCGGAGAGCATGAGGTTTCGCAGGTTTCTGCTTCTTCTGTAGCAAGAAATATAAATACGGATAAGCACACAGTAAGTCTTATTAGTATTACGAAAACCGGAGAATGGTTTCTTCAGCCCGATTCGGAGTTGGAACGTATTAAAAAGGATACGAAAGCCATTCTTTCAGACTCTGCGACTGATGTAAGGATTTGCGTCATTCCTGGCGGTGGCGTGAAATCTGGTTTTTGCAAAATGAAAGACGGTAAAATAACGCCTTTGGAGACAGATATCGTTTTTCCTGTTCTTCATGGAACTTACGGCGAGGACGGCCTCCCGCAAGGACTATTCGAGATGGCTGAGCTTCCGTATTGCGGCTGTGATGTAATGAGCAGCGCAATTTCGATGGACAAAGAGAAAACGAAACAGATTTGGCAGACGGCTGGCTTGCCTGTTATTCCTTACATAACTGTATATCGTTCAGACAGGGAAGATGACGCTGCTTTTGCCGCCATACTTAAGAAGAGTGAACGTGATTTTGAGTGGCCTGTTTTTATAAAGCCATGCAAGGCTGGTAGTTCCGTTGGTGCAAGCAAAGCAACTTCCCGTGAAGAATTTATCGCCGCCGTGGACGAGGCTCTTCTTTGGGATGACAAGATTCTTGTAGAGCCGTTTGTCGAGGCACGCGAGATAGAATGTTCAGTTACAGGATTCCGCGATATTACTTCGTATATTCCAGGAGAGATTATTCCGACTCATGAATTTTATGATTATGATGCGAAATATATCGACCCGGACGGAGCTGCGTTGAAAATTCCTGCCGACCTTGATGACGAAAAAATACGCGAAGTCCGTGATATAGCTATTAAAGCTTTCAAAGCACTGAATGGATGCGGTTTCAGCCGGATAGATTTCTTCCTAGACAAAAAAACAGGCAAGTTTTTCCTAAATGAGATAAATACTATTCCTGGATTCACGAATATCAGCATGTTCCCAAAACTTTGCGAGGCTTCAGGACTTCCATATGACGAGCTTTTGGAAAAATTGATGGCGATTGGAAAAGAGCGGTTCGATGCAATGAGGTCGCTGAAAACAAGCCGGAATTAAGAGATTTTTTAAGGAGCGATATGACACCACACGTTTACCCAAAAGGCTGTTTTTTTAAAAGCCTTGACGACATAAAAAACAAAAGAGTCACGATAATGGGGCTTGGTTTGAATGGCGGCGGCGAGGCGTGTGTCCGTTTCTTTTCGCATTACGGGGCATATATTACAGTTACTGACAAAAAAACTGAAGAAGAGCTGGCTCCTACGCTCCTTTCGCTTCGGCAAGATTCTGATGTAGATTTCAGCCGAATCAAACTTGTACTTGGCAAACACGAGCTTTCTGATTTTCAGAACGCGGATTGTGTTATAAAAAATCCTGGCGTCAAATTTGAAGGTAACGAATATCTCGCCGCCGCCAAAAACATAGAAAGTGATATCTCGCTTTTTTTAAGCTTTACAAAAGCCCCGATAATCGCGGTGTCAGGCAGCAAAGGCAAGTCGTCCACTGTGAGTGCAATTCACTATGGGCTTTGTCAGGCGGGCTTCAAGGCTTTCCTTGGCGGCAATATAACTGTCAGCCCGCTTACATTTTTGGAGCAAACCGATGAAACAACGCCTGTAGTTCTTGAGCTCTCAAGCTGGCAACTTGCTGACTTGCGGGGCAGGGGAGTTCTTAAGCCAAAAATCGCTGTGCTTACGAAGATTGTTCCTGACCATCAGAATTGGTACGGCGGCATGGAACCGTATGTGGCGGACAAAAAGCTTATATACGCTGATCAGAGTTCGGACTGCTTTACGCTTTGCAATGCGGATGACGGTTGGGGAAAAGTTTTTGCGGCTGAGACAAAGGCGAAAGTCATTTGGTACGGGGAAAACGCAGATGTTCCAGTGCGAATAACTGATGCGATTGTTCCCGGCGTTCACATGAGACAAAATCTTACGAATGCAGCGATTGCAATGACTCTTATGGGGGTTGCTCCAGATGATGCGAAAAAAATTCTTGCGTCATATCCGGGAATAGAGCACAGACTGGAATATTTTTACTCATGGAAGCTTCCCTGCGAGCATGCGACTTGCGCGAAAGTGGTGGATGCGAAAACTACAGAAACTGTGGCAAAAGCGGCTTCATGTGACACGGAGTTCCGTTTTTACAACGACACCACCGCTACTGTGCCCGATGCCGCAGCCGCTGCGCTCGAAGCTTTCAGCGAAAGACCTGTCCTTTTCGCGGGTGGAAACGACAAGAATCTTGATTTTACGCCTTTTGCCGCGGCAGCACACAAAGCTTCCGCAATTTATTTGCTTGAAGGCAAGGGAACAGACCACATGATTCCGCTGTTAAACGAACGTGGCATCAGATTTTCGGGACCGTTCAGCTCGCTGGAAGCTCTTCTTGTTTCTTTCAAAAATGACATCGAAACCGGAAATATCAAGGCTTCTTGCGCATCTAGTGCTGCCGGCAACTCTGTCTCTGACAGCTGTCCCGAAAAAACCTCTGCAGACAATTCAACTGTGAACGTCGTGTTTTCACCAGGTGCAACATCTTTTGGCATGTTTACGAATGAATTCGACAGAGGACGCAAGTTTAAAAAACTCGTCCAGGAAATCTTTGCGAATTAGGCATATTTTAATTGAGTACATTTAATGGAGATTCCTATGAAACTTACTGAATCCGCTTTTTTTAAGAGGCTTCTTTTTATCACTCTTTCTGTTTTTTTTATTTTTTCGGCTATCACAGCGGAAACTTCTGGTTGTTCATCTGTAAATGCTTATTTTATCAAGAATTCAATCAGCAAGGAGTCAAGTGCTTTCGACTTTCGTCGTCTTACTTTTGCTGGGAGTGGGGAGTTTTTTAAGTTAGATCCTTTGACTGACTCTATCATAGCCGGTACGGGTGTAACTCTTTTAGGTACTGAATTAGCCTTGAGCAAACTTTCAAATATCAAAAACAATGTATGGGATGGCACAACTTTTAATAAGGACGGTGTTCCTTCTTTTGACCGTTTTTTTATGCAGCCTTTTTCCAAAGGACTGAACATAACTGGCGATATTTTCCAGTATGTTGGTTTGCTTATGCCGGCTGTCCTTATGGCATCTCCAATGGAAGAATGGTTGACTGTGGGCGTTATGTATGCTGAATCGGTTCTTGTCGCGTATGGCGTCAAGGAACTTGCGAAAAGTATTGTTTCAAGAGCTAGACCATACATGTATTATGATGATAAGCCGATAGATTTGATTCAGGAAGGTGATTGGAATGAGTCTTTCCCTTCCGGGCATTCTACACTTGCTTTTGTTGGCGCGACATTCGCATCATATGTTTTTTCTAAGTACTTCAGTGATTCTCCATGGAAATATGTCGTTACGGCGGCATCATATTCAATAGCGACTGCAACGGCGGTTTTCCGAGTAGCAGGAGGCAAGCATTTCTTTACGGATGTGCTTACGGGCGCAGCAATCGGTACGGCTACAGGTTTCCTTGTGCCGTGGCTTCATTCTTTGCGTGCAGAAAAAAACAGCGCCGAAGCTTTACAAGCATCCGGCGCATCAAAAGAAGTTGAGCCGCTTTTATATATGGGCGGCTTTGGTATAAAAATCAGCTTGCGATAGAACTGTAAACACTCTCCCAGATATTCTCCGATGTCTCACGATGTCTTATCGCCAAGTTTTTATGCGGCTATAGGTTTATAACGATATTGCTCTGGTATTGCATCAAGTACGGGAATTTTGCGGCATGAAGCTGCATCCACAGCGATTTCGCGAATTGATTCAGGAACTGAACTGTCAATGTATATACCTTCTATTCCTTTGTAGTTGCATAAATCCATTGCGGAGAAAAAGCCTCGTATATCGTTCCGGCGTATTATGCTCGCGCTATTCGTTATGATTATGAGCGATTTCAATCCTGATAATGAATCAAACAATAAGCTGATAGGTGTTAAGTTGCTGATAGGTGACATTTTTCCCTCCTGGATATCAGTTTTGTTCTACCTTATAAATTATATAACACCTAAGTCCAAAAAACTTGATACCAATAAAATTTATTGCGAAAAGTTTAGTATTTGTTAAGAGTTTGGTGGGACAGTTAGAATTGTAAAATTGCAGAAGTATGGGACTATCAGGAGTAAGAAAAAAACTTTACAAAATTAGTTCTATATAGTACTATTTTTTTATATCAGCTGATATCGATGCATCGAACATGAAAAGCAGAACGGGTTTTTTAATTTCGCGGATAAAACAAGTGCAAGACCGTGTTTTTCAACGGTTGCTGCAGAATTTTGGCGTTGAGGAATTCAACGGCCCTCAGGGAAGAATTCTGTATGTGCTGTGGCAAAAAGATGAAGTTCCGATTGTGGAACTGTCCTCAAAGACAGGGCTTGCAAAGAATACTCTTACAGCTATGCTCGCACGTATGGAAGTGTGCGGCTTGTTGCAGCGAAAGGCAAGCGACACCGATAAGCGGCAGAGTATAATAGTTTTGACTGCGAAAGCACGAGAACTGAAAGATAAGTACGATGAAGTTTCTGAGCAGATGAACACTCTGTTTTTCACTGGTTTTTCTCAAGAGGAAGTCACTCTTTTGGACAGCCGGCTTGATCGCATATTACAAAACTTGGAACAAGCCGAGCATGAATACAAGAAGCAGGGACAGGAATAAAAAATGAGCGAAGCATTAGCTTTGATAGAATTCTTAGGAGGCATTTATGGCAAAAGTTGAAAACAATTTTCACAATGATTTTTGTCCGCAATCATTATTTTTGTACGGTACAAAAAAAGAGGACGGTACGCCGGATTTTGGGCTTTTCTGTTGGTTCAGCTACGTTCATACAGAAAGCGAGGGCAGTCCGCGTCTTGGTGTAATGGCGTGTATCGGAGAGGACAAGCTGACGAAAGACCTTATACGCAAAAACGGTGTTTTTTCGGCGAATCTTGTAACCGAAAAGCTTCTGCCTCTTGCGGATTACTATGGTACAACTTCAGGCCGTAATACAAAGGACAAAATGAAATTTATGCCGACGGTTGAGCAGGGCAAGGTGCTCGATGTTCCTACAATCGCTGAAAGTCCGGTTTCATATGAGCTTCGTGTTCAGAAAGAGATACATCTTGTTGAGGGAAGCGATGTATTTATTTGCGAGATATGTAATGTCGCAATCGAAGAAAGCTTGTCCGACAAAAACGTTCCGTTTATCGAGCGACTTAAAAAAGCTGCTCCAGTTCTTACTTGCGGAGAAAACACATACGAATCAATCGATGGCAAGTATCTTGGCGGATGGGGCGAGCCGAAAAAGAGTTTAGCTAACTAGATCGCTGTGACCGACCATGCTCGTACTGTGGCATGATTTGCATATGTCGCTGATTGTATGGAACTCTTGAAAGTGCGCCTTTAGCAACTATATTTTTTGTTACTCGTTGACCGGCGCATACCATTTCCCGTTTGCGCACGCATGCGTCAAAAAGCGAAATGCCTCTTCTGTCAGTTCCTCTGTGATGTCTGTGTCAATGTTGTGACCGCAGTTCGAGTACATGACGAGCTTGCAGTGTGGCAGGCAACGAGCCGTGCGCATCATAAGTTCCGGGGTGCTTATCGGGTCGTCCGCCCCGCCGAGAATGAGTGTCGGTGTTTGTATTGAAGTAAGAGCGTCGCATAGTTTTTCTTCGCTTCCAAGATTCATGAGCGGCCGGCCGTAATCAATCTTTTTTTCGCGTGGATCTGCTTCTGGCAGTTTTTTAAGCCACTCATTGCGTTCGTTGCGACGCTCTTGCCGTGCATCGTCGTTTCCTATGGGCGGGTCGAAAGGCGGCGGGGCGGAAATTATGCCTTGCATCAACATCTGCCGGTAAGACATAGCACCTTCAGCAAGACTGTGCGGTCCCGGTACTACAGCCACAAATGCCTGTATCCGCTCTGGATGACGTAACATAAGATGCCAGCCGACTCCGGCTCCGTGGGAAGCTCCCATATAGCAAAATTTGTCTATTTTAAGTTCGTTTGTAAGGCGAATTACATCGTCTGCGAAAACATCATACCATGAATTACCGTAATCCTCTGTAATGTATGACGAAGGGGCGAAACCACGGAGCGTAAGACAATATACGTGGAATCCTTTTTCGGCAAGACTTTGCTGCATCCCTTTTGGGTAGAAACCGACTTGTGCGGATATAATCACTTTGTCGCCTGTTCCGTACTCTTCATAAAAAAGCTTGATATTGTCATTCGCCTGAATGTAGCTCATCGTCTTCTCCTTCATGTTTTGTAGCTGTTGTACGCCAGAATGGAGTGAATTGTAATTTTTCTCCATGATATATCAACTTGTTTTTCCACAAGTATGTTCCTTCTGATATTGTGCCATCTTTCAAAAGTTGCTTCAACAGCATGATGCAATCCCCTCTGTCAATAAAGTTCGCCGCAGAAAATCCGCTGTCAGAGGAACCGGAACTTTTTGCATTTTTGAAATTCTGCATTTTCTTTGCAAGTTCTGCTGCAGCTTCTTCCTGCGTAAAGCATTTATCGTGTTTTTTGATGAACGCAGCGGCAGCTTCTATGTCAGCGGTTCCTGTTTCACGTACACCAAGGCAAATATCACAACCTTCGCATGCGGCTTTTTCTGCTCCCAATGCATCCAACAAGACTTGGCGTCTGCAATTTCCGTTCTCTGCCTCTGCAAAATCGCCCATGACTCTGGCTCTGGTACCAGGTTTTGCTGTCGCTGCTTTTTCAGAATCCTCGGGACTCCACACAAGAATAGATTTTGCGATACTGCCGTCTCTGCCGCCGCGACCGGCCTCTTGAATGAACGCTTCTGCAGTGGCAGGAACATCCAGATGAATGACTGTTTTTATATCTTTTTTGTCAACGCCCATGCCAAACGCACAAGTAACTGCCATTATCGCGTCTTTATGCGGATGAAACCATTTTTCTACGCAGTCTTTTTCTTCGCGTGAAAGGCCTGCATGGTAAAATTTTACACAGTCTTTTTTTTCTGGGTGAAGAATTTTCATTTGTTCAGCCAAAAGATATGCCATCTTCTCCGTCCGGCGGCGTGTTCCGCAAAAAACTAACAGCGGTTTCTCTTCTTTTTCAGCAAGGGCAAGTACGGCTTTTTCCTTTGCTGCAGCATAATGGACGTAGTAATGGATATTTGGCCTGTCCGCCTCGCTCCGAACGATATGTCCTTCACCGTCAAAAAGCACTTCGTTTATACGGGCAAGAACTTCAGGAGACGCTGTTGCGGTAAAAGCTGTGACTTTATTGACACCAAGTTTCTTAATAATGGTGCCGAGCGTCAGGTAGGCAGGACGGAACGAGTCGCCCCATTCAGAAACACAGTGTGCTTCGTCTATCGCTATATGTGCAATCCCGATTTTTGAGAGCTTTTCAACAAGTTCATCCGATTGAAGAACTTCTGGATTTGCTAGTATAACTTTCGCTCCGTTTTTCAGCAGACGGAAATTTTCTTCTCTTTCTTCTGCTGTTTGTTGTCCACGGAAAACAACAGGTGTCATTCCGCCCTCTGACATCCGCCTTGCCTGGTCGGACATAAGCGCAAGCAACGGATATAAAATAAGTGTGGGACCGTCCAAAAGCAAAGCTGGAATCAAGAAACAAAGGGATTTCCCGGCACCTGTCGGCAGCAGCACGATTTGGTTAAGACGGGCCTTTGTTTTAGCGGTATTTCTTTCGATACTGGAAAAACTCGTTTTTTCGCCGTTTTGTATAATTCCAGTGTCACCGTTCCAATCATTTGAATCAGTAGAAAAATCATTTTGTGCTGTTTCGTCGGTGGTGTCATCGGGCGGATCAAGAATGTTAGCTATTACAAGCCTTTGCCACGGATAAAGATACTTTATGCCAAAATTCTCAAGAGCGGCAGCTGCTGCTGGGTCAAACTCAGGGTCAAAATCGGAATTAAAATCTGTTTCTGAATCATTCAAATCGTCCATATAAGTATTATAGAAATCGAAATGAGGAAATTTTCATTTTTTAGGCGCGTTCGATGAAAAAATCGAGAAAAATACAAAAAAAACCGTATGCAAAACCACTGTGCTTTGCATACGGATCTCTGGGTATCAACCGTAAATTAAACTTTGAATTGGTCAACCTGAATACCAATCTTGTTGATAGAATCCTTTATTTGATCAGAAACTTCAGTGAGCGCTGCTCCTGTCTCATTAATTTTCTGTGCGCCTATGGACATTTCATCCATGCTTTGTGTCATCTGTAATGTTGAGTTCTGCAACTGCTTGACCTCTTCAAGAATCAGCTGGTTTCCAGCCTGCATTTCCTTAGATGCATTACGAACTTCAACTGTACTGTCATTCATGCTGTGAAGAGCCTCGGTAATCTGTTTTGAACCGGAGTTCTGCTCTTCCATTGCAGATTTAATCTGTATAACGAGTGCGTCCGTTTCTTCAAGCTTTTTGGAGACTGCCTCAAATGCTACAGTCGATTCAGACGATGCTGAAACAACCTTGTTGATAGAATCCTTTATGTTCTTAAGCTGATTACCGATTGTCTTTGACTGGGCTGTAGAAGTTTCAGAAAGCTTTCGGATTTCGTCAGCAACAACAGCGAAACCTTTACCTGAATCACCAGCATGAGCTGCCTCAATAGCTGCGTTCATTGCAAGGAGGTTTGTCTGGCTTGCGATTGAAGCGATCGCGATATTCGCTTCCTGAAGCATCTGTGACTGGTTCTCTATTTCGTTTATGCGCTCGTTTACTGCTGTCTGCTTAGAAATACCTTCCTGTGAGTTGTTTCTAAGCTCGTTGAAGGAATCTGCCATTTTCGTAACTGATGAATTTACGGATTGAATATTTCCGATCATCTCCTCTACGGCTGCCGAAGCTTGTGTAACTCCGCTTGCCTGTGACTCAATCATACGCTCCAGAGATTCGATGTTTGAAGCAATCTCGTTTACAGCACCTGCCGTCTGCGATACTGACTGTCCCTGTGAGGAAATCTGATTGTTCATACTCTGTATGTTGGCAATAATCTCTGTGATAGATGTCGATGTCTCATTTGTAGCCGTAGAAAGGCTTTTGCCTGCAGTTATAAGTTCGTCCTTTGAGGATTTTACGTCACTGATAATTGTCTGAAGTTTGCCTGTGAATGTATTGAAGCCTTTTACTACGTCACCAATCTCGTCAGAAGATTTTACGGCTATGCGTTTGGTAAGATTTGCATCAC
The DNA here is from genome assembly GCA_024685655.1 of Treponemataceae bacterium. Classification (GTDB taxonomy): domain Bacteria; phylum Spirochaetota; class Spirochaetia; order Treponematales; family Treponemataceae; genus Treponema_I. The sequence goes on along the minus strand of JAIKVO010000076.1, from coordinate 8,031 downwards.
CAGTTGAAATATCGTCCAAAGTCTCTTTTACGCCGATAAGCGGTTTTATCAGTCTTGTGATAAAGAGAGTGACGATTACACCAAGAACTAAGGCGATACCAGCCATTACAGCAATCATACTTTGCGTGATGCGTATTACTACGGAATTAAGAACTGATACTGGTTTTGCAGTAAAAAGCATTCCTGTTATGACACCTTGGTCATCTGCCAGAGGTGTATAAATAGTAAAGTAGGGAATTCCAACGATTGTGTTCTGTCCTACGTAGCGTTGTCCTTTATTCAGGACTTGATTAACGATCTCTCTGTTGTCAAGCTGGGTTCCTATAAGATTATTGCCGAGTGATGTCATTGCACGTGTGTCGCCGTTAAATATAGTACACTCAACTTTGAAGCACTCTTTTATTTCATCTACAAATTCTTCAGTCGCAAGACTGTATCCGCCGACTACGGTTCCTACAACCTTACCGTTATTCTTCATAGGATATGCAACTACAAGACTGTAGTCAAACATCGCTGATGATTCATACGCCCAGCTTTTGTTGCCTTGTAAGGCTCTGCTGACTGAATGAAGCTTGGAAAGGTCTGCGCCGTGTATTCCTCCTGATAGTACAAGACCTCTTTCATCTGTTACCATGAGGAAGTCTGTATTAAGGACTTTAACCTGTTCTGTGTATAAGGTTTGGACTGCTTCAAAGTCTTTGTTTGTAAGTGCTGTTAAAAGACGTGTTTTATCCGCGAACACGAGTGTGCTTGCCTCAAGAATTTCTTTCCAGTTGTCAAGCGTGTCAAGAACTCCGAGTTCGGTAGTGTCAAGACTGTCGTTTATCATTAGTGTTACATTGTTTGTGCTGACAACGATAGAACTTGTTCCTATAGCAGCGGATGTCAAAAGAATTGCTATAGTCGTGAGAATGCTTATCTTTGTTGAGAGCTTAAGTTTTTTCATAAAAAACCTCTATGCCGCGGCATAATTAATGGATTTGTTAGCTTCTATTCGTAAACAGAAGCTAATAAATTATACCATGAAGAGCATGTTTTATAAACGATTTTTTTATTACAAACCGTGATTTTTTACTATTAAGGTCATTTTGTCCATTATTGTTAGTTCATTATAGTGATTTCTACGCGACGGTTCCTTGCCATACCTTCTTCTGTGGAGTTGTCTGCGATCGGGAACGCCGAACCGAATCCTTGCGTGAAAATATGGCGGGTATCTTGCACTCCGATGTTCATAAGGAAATCAGCAACTGCTGCGGCTCTCTCTTTTGAAAGTGCGATGCATGATTCCTCCGTGCCGGCGCGGGCGGTATAGCCGCTTATGAGCAAGTCGTTAGCCGCGTAACCTTTCAAAATTTCAGAGATTTTTTCAAGTTTCTCTTTTTCGCTTTCAAGAAGGACTGCAGAATCAGCGTGGAATCTTATGTTTTCAAGGCGGAGTGTAATGCCTTTTTCGTCAATAGTGACTTCCGTGTCTTCAAGTCCTTCCAGCTGCTTTTGGATGTCCTGTAGCGCGGCTTCCTTGGAAAAGTGAGGCTTCTCCGCGTATTCCGCGCCGGCAGTCCCGACATTTTCTATGCGGTCACCGTTTTTTGTGTCTATAACGATGCGGAATTCTTCTTCATAAGAGTGAATAGCCCCCGCCTCGTTATCCCAATAGATTGTCTGGTATGAATACCCCATTGCTCTTACGGGCGTGGTACCAGTTGCGTCCGGTTTTATAGGAACGTCGTAGAAAAGCGAGTAGTCCGCTGTTATTACGTGAAGGAGCTTTCCGTCTATTTCGGTCGTGCCTTCGTAAGTGTATTCTGTTGTGAACGGAATGTGGAAAGGTTCTTGAATGCCATAGTTTATGCGCATGTCGTGAACTTCTTCGCCATCGTATTCCCATGAGTCGCCCGGTTTTAGATCGTGGTCAGGGAAAACTGGTACATTGCGCACTATCGGCATGAAGTATGTGTCGTCTATTGTATAAACGCCGTATTCGTCGCGGTCGAAAACGCTCAGGTATTCTTCGCCCCACTGGAAAGTACCGGTAATCGTTCGGGCGGATGAAAGCTGTGACTCATCAGGTTTTTGCTCGGTTGCGTTTTCTGTCGTCATAAAGACGGCTTCGTGCGTTCCTGTTCCGTTTTTTTCATCGGTCACAGAAACAGAAATGCGGTTCACTATTTCGGAAAAATGATCAAAAATGCCGTTGTAATAAACGGATTCGTGTACAGTGGAGAGGATTCTGTACTCCTCTCCTTTTGTGTACTTAAAGCGGAACTGCTCTGCAAAAAAAGGCGAAATTGCTGTGAAAAGGAAAAAAGCACATACAATTATTACAGCAGATTTCTTTCTCATCACAATTACCTCCGTACAGGGCAGTTCGTGAATCAGAAACTATGCCCTATTCAGTAAATCGGATGTCTTGCCAGATTGCATTATACTTTGCGAGATTTTCTCCCAAATCGTATTTCAATTCTCCGCGTTCCATGTCGGATGCGTTATATGCAGGGGTTTCTTTCATATACTTGTCCGCTTCTGTGTTTACGCTGTTCGGGAATCTGAAGTAATCAAGGAATTTCGCATACACTTCCGGTCTGTGTATGAAATTGATGAAATCAAGCGCAGTATCGTAGTTCTTTGCGGTTTTGAGCACGCACATTGAGTCAAGATACATCGGGCCGCCTTCATCTGGAATAAAGAAGTCAACAATATCCCATTTGTCTTCTGGAATTTCGCTGAAAACAACTTCCTCATAGCCTTGTACAACCCAGAAATCTCCGCGTGCAAAAGCCTTTCCGAATCCTTCTGCATCGAATGTAACAAGATTTGGCTTCCATTCATTTATGATAAGATTCTTCGCGGCCTCAAGCTCCGAGTCTTTTACAGAGTTTACAGAGTGTCCCTGATATTTGAGTGCGTCTCCGATAACTTCACGGATATCATCCATCATGCACATGCGGTTTCTAAGATCAGTGCGCCCGAAGATGTTCCAGCTTTTGCCGTACTCGGTGACTTTCGTCTTATTTACGGCAATACCAGCTATACCCATGTAGTAAGGTACGGCGTATTTCATTTCTGGATCATAAGTTGCGTTGTCAAGTACGAATTTGTTTATGTTTTTAATATTTGGAAGTTTGGAATGATCAAGTTCTTTAAGCATTCCTTCTGCAATCATGATGGAAGCATAGTCCTGAGATGGGAATACGATGTCGTAGCCGGATGCGCCCGCCTTGAGTTTGGCGAACATCTCTTCGTTTGATGCGAAGTTGTCTACTTTGACTTTTACGCCGAACTCTTCCTCGAACTGAGCGATAACATCATCCGGTGTATAGTATGTCCAGTTAAAAAGATACAGTTCTTTTTTGTCAGATTTGCTGCAGCCTGTTACAAAAGCGAGCATTGCAAAAATCAATGCCGATACCATAAATGTTGAAAAAAGTTTTCTTTTCATAAAAAACCTCCGTAAGGGGAAAATATTAATTGCTTGCGGCAATAGTTTTAAGAAATTTACGTAACGAGAAAGTTACCAGAACGGTTGCAAGAATAACAACAAACGACAATGCGTTTATTACTGGCGAAACACCGAATCGGATCATCGAGTAGACGTACAGTGGCAGTGTAGTTGAGCCGGGACCCGAGACGAAGAATGTAATTACGAAGTCTTCGAGCGACATCGTTACAGACATCATGAAACCAGAGAGAACACCAGGTAGAATAGCAGGGATAATAACTTTCAGCATAGTCTGCCTGTCGGTGGCTCCAAGGTCGTGCGCTGCCTCTATTATTGAGAAATCGAATTCTTCTATGCGGGCAGAAACTAGAAGAAACACAAACGGAAGACAGAATGTAGTATGTGCGGCAAAAATGGTAAATAGTCCGAGCGGAACATGTATTCCAGAGAAGAAAATCAGTGTAGAGACACCGACAATAACTTCAGGCAGAACCATTGGCAAAAAGCTTATTGCCTGTATGTACATCCTTCCTCTGAATTTGTACCAGTTTATGCCGATTGCGGCGAGCGTTCCTAGTATCGTGGCGACAGCCGATGCTGAAAGAGCGATTACGACGCTGTTAAAAAGAGCTTCCCACAAGTTGTCCGAATCGCAAAAAAGCTTTTTGTACCATACAAGCGAGAAGTTTGTGAATTCGCTACCTTTGCTTTCATTGAACGAGAAGATGATTATGTAAATCAGCGGCAGAAACAGAAAGAGAATAGTGAAAAAAAGCACTGTCGCAGAAAGAGAAAATCGTTTTTTCTGGAATGCACGCTTTGCGTGTCTTGCCGGCTCTGTCGCCGGGGTTTTCTTATGGAGTCTGTTAAGCAGCCCCCTGTATGGTGTTGTTGTAGTCATTGCTTTATTTCTTGTTATCCTTTGCTTTTAACGCAGCGTCTTTCTTTGTTGTGTTCATCATCCAAAGAACCCCGGCTGTACTTATGACAGTAATTACCATCGAGAAAGCAGCTGCAAGCGGCCAGTTGCGTGTCTTGTTGACTTGATCGACGATTATGTTTCCGAGCATGTACGAGTCTTTTCCGCCGACAAGAAGCGGAACCGTGTAAGCACCGAAAATCGGGATAAACGTAAAAATCAGCGCAGTAACGACACCGCTTTTTATACTTGGAAGCAGTATTTTTATCATTGATTGTGCTTTTGTCGCTCCAAGGTCACGAGAAGCTTCGAGCAAGGAAAAATCAAAGCGGTCAATCGCAGTGAAAATAGGCAGAATGGCATAAGGCAGATACATATACACCGATATAAGGATAACAGCTCTCTGATTGTACAGAAGGGGTAGGTAATTGTCGATAATGCCAAGCTTTATGAGCAGTGTGTTTATAAGACCGTCGTTTCCGAGTATGGACATGCAGGCGAAAATACGGATAAGCGAGTTTGTCCAGAACGGAATTATTATCAGCATAAGGAGAATGGTCTGCTTCTTACTTCTGGCAATTGCATAGCCGCACGGAAGCGCGATCAATATCGTAATCACTGATGAGATGACAGAAATCCATAATGTGCGTAAAAATACGATTCCGTATGATTTACTGAACATCTGCGTGTATGCGTCAAGCGAGAATTCCCAGACGACGCCACCGTACAACCCTTTTTTAAGGAAACTGTATATCGTTATGATAACAAGCGGAGCCACGAAGAAAACTGTGAACCATATTCCCATCGGCCATGCGTAAGTGATTCCCAGGTTTTTCTGCTTGTATTTCTTTTCTCCGCTTTTTTCTGCAGGTGCAGGAGAAACAGCCTTGCCGCTCATTGGTCTATGTCCTCAACAATGTAGCCGTCGTTCGCGCTCCAAGAGACGAACACCTTGTCTTTCCACTCGATTTCCGGACCGTCATCAAGATAATTCGTATGCTGTTTGAAAACCTTGATGATTGTGCCGTTCTCAAGTTTAACGTAAAACTTTGACTGGAAGCCGGAATATACAGGTTCCTCGACAACGCCTTCGAATACGTTTATGTCTTGGCGTGTCGTTTTGGGCGGTTCTGTTGATATACGGATTTTTTCCGGGCGGATAGATACACAGACTTTCTGTCCGGGATCTGTTTCTTCGTAGTCTGTTACGAGAATTGGTTTCTGAAGTTCCGGAATAGTCAGTTTGCACATATATTCCGGGTCTCTGCCTTCTGGCGTGTACTGCTTGCATTCCAGAACATTCGCAGCAAAAAGGTTTGTCTCGCCTATGAATTTTGCTACGAATTCCGTTGCCGGGCTTTCGTAAATTTCAAAAGGTGTGCCGACTTGGAGCACTTTTCCTTGGTTCATTACGGCAATACGGTCAGAAACAGAAAGAGCTTCTGCCTGGTCATGTGTTACATAGATAAACGTAATGCCGATTTTGTCGTGAAGTGCGTCAAGGTCAACAAGAAGCTGGGTGCGGAGTTTTGCATCGAGCGCAGAAAGTGGCTCGTCAAGCAACAGAACAGAAGGTTCGTTTATAAGTGCGCGAGCAATTGCCACACGCTGGCGCTGGCCTCCTGAAAGCTGGTTCGGCTTTTTGTCCATATGAGCGTCGAGCTGCACCAAATGCAGATATTCTTTAACTTTGCTATCTATTTCTTGTTTATCGAGCTTTTTTAGGCGCAATGGAAACGCAACGTTTTCGTAAACAGAGAGATGAGGAAAAAGTGCGTAACTTTGGAAAACAGTATTGGAAGGTCGTTTATCGGGCGGAAGAGGAATTATATCCTTGTCGTCAAAAAGAACTGCACCTGTATCCGGAAATTCAAATCCTGCGATGATGCGGAGAAGTGTTGTTTTTCCACAACCTGAAGGACCGAGGAGAGAGAAGAATTCTCCCTTGTTGATTGTAAAATCAACATTATCAAGCGCATGGAAAGTGCCGAATGACTTTGATACGCCACTGATTGTAACTGTACTTCCTTTCAATGTTTCTTATGTTCCTCCTGAACAAGAAAACTCTGCCGATTGTGACAATAAAAACAGTGCCGTTTCTGTGCAGCACCGATTTTTTGTTGCAACATGAACAATGAAATAAAATGCCCTCTGTTGTCAATATGTTTTTTGGAGTAATAGGATAAAAAATTGAAAAAAATATGAATGAAAATAATATGGCGGTTCGGGGTTGTCAAAGTAGCGATGCTACTTTGACAACCCCGGCGCGCTTTGCGCCGTTCCGCGCGGTCGCGCTCCAGCCGCTTCCCTCGCTCTTCATTGCCGGGCAAAAGCTGGCAATTCCTCGCTCGGTCCAGTGGCCGCCAAAAGGCGCGTCTACAATCGCTAACCGGTTTCCCCGATTAGCCCATTTTTTCGGCAGCTTCTTTCAGTCTTTCGGGTATCTGTATGTGCTGCGGACATTTAGTTGCGCAGAGGCCGCAACCTACGCACTTGTCTGCACCTTTTCCTTCTTTTACCATCTCAAGATAGTCGGCAACAACCGTTTTCGGAGCACCTTCTTCGAATGCTCCTCTCATCGATGCGTCGTTGTATTCGCTGAAAACGTCCGGTATGCTTACGCCTTGTGGACACGGCATACAGTAGTTGCAATGTGTGCAAGGAACTTTTATGCGGCTTTCGAACCAGTCTTTTGCCTGCTTTACGACGGCGAGCTGTTTTTGCGGCAGCGAGTTCGGGAACGAAGCAGAAGCAGTGGCGCAGTTTACAAGAACTTGCGTCATGTCATTCATGCCGGACAGCGCCGTTACGACTTCCTGACTTTCCCAAACAAAGCGAAGTCCCCATTCTGCTGGAAGACGCGGTGTTTCCGCTGCCGCAAAAATGTCGCGAACGCCTTTCGGCGGGTTCGCGAGCAGTCCGCCCCTGAGCGGTTCCATGATTATAACGCCTATTTCATGCTTGGCGGCGTAGGCAAGAGCTTGTTTTCCGGGGTTCGCGGACTGCTTCTCGCCGTCGTCATCAAGGTAGTTGTATTGAACCTGGCAGAACTCCCAGCCAGCGTAGTCGTCTATCATCTTTTTGAAAACATCGAGCGAGTCGTGGAAAGAAAAGCCGATATGCTTTATTTTTCCGATTTTTTTCGCGCGCTCCAAAAAGCTAGTGGCATGAAGTTTTTTCATGTTCTCCCAAGAGTTCGCGTTCATTGCGTGAAGCAGGTAAAAGTCGATATGGTCTGTTTTGAGTCGGCGAAGCTGCTCGTCGAGAATTCTGTCAAAATCAGCTTCTTCTTTTATCTCCCAAACGGGGCACTTGTCAGCGATGTACACTTTGTCGCGAAGGTTTTCTTCGGCAAGTATACTGCCGAGAATTTCTTCACTCGTGCCGTGATGGTAAGGCCATGCGGTGTCGTAGTAGTTTACGCCTTCGTTGTACGCGGCTTTAATCAGTTCGCGCGTCTTTTCTTTGTCGATATCTTCTGTGCCTTGCACGAGCGGAAGTCTCATGCAGCCGAAACCTAATGCAGAGATTTTACAATCGTCTATTAATGGGAAATGTCTGTAGTTCATAACGCGATTATAGCACGATACGACAGAAATGTGGTCGAAATTAGCTTATGCAAACTTGTTTTTTAGCGAGGTTTTGCTTTCGCTGTCACCCTGTGTGCGGAAGT
>JAIKVO010000075.1 GCA_024685655.1 Treponemataceae bacterium | reverse complement strand
TCCAAAGCCGCTTAAGTACATGAAGTCGGTTTTTGTAAATCAGGCTCTTGGAGATTTAGGCTGGCTTACAACAATGCTTGCCTTTAATGATAAGAAACTTTTCGTTCCGGCAACAAAAGAAGAAGGTGAGTTTTTGACTTTGATGTTTGTGAAAGTGTAATAGGGAGACTGAAACATGATGCACATTGGATGTCGCAAATTGTGACATCCAATTTAAACTTGAAGTTTTGATGGTATATCAGCTTATAGAACTTACAGCACATCTTTGTTAGAATATAGATATTCTTGCAATAAAAAGTGATAATAATCATGGAGGAAAAAAATGAAATACAACTACAAAGAAATGCCTGAATCTATGAAGGGAACATACGGAGAATTTTCAAAAAACTTCGGGTTTGATTGGAAAGAATTTGTTATGGGAATACCGACACCGATGTTTCTTGTTACAACATATAAATCTAACGGACAGCCAAATGCTACGATGCAGTCGTGGGCAGGATTTACGAGTGCGAACCATGGAGGCGGATATTACGTGATTCTATGCAGCGTGAATAAGAGTGGTCATCTTTACCAAAGCCTGAATGAAAAGAAGGTGGCAGTGCTGAATTTCATGTCTTCTGATTTGTACAAAGCCTGCATGAAGACGATACAGAACAATCAGTTCGAGAAGGATGAGATAACTTCATCAGGACTTACTGTGGAAAAAGCTTCATGGATAGACGCACCGATGGTCGCTGAATGTTTCATGAACCTTGAGTGCAAATATGTATGGGAGAAAGAAATTGTTCCGGGTGATGATCATGTTATGATATGCCTTGAAGTCGTAGGAGGGCATATTGAAAAGGATTATATGGAGGACATGTTCGGAGATAAAGGGGTGCTTTATAATGTCCATTATCCGATAAATCCAGAAGCTGTGAAAGAAAAAGGCTGCGATTTTGTAGCTGCACTTAGGAAAGTAAATCAATCCAACGAATATTAATCTTATACAAAGCAGCACAAAGCGAAAAGGAACGGCGAATCTGAATTTGACGGAGGAAACTATGTTAAAGGATTATGAGATCGATAAACCAATTCTTGAAACTGACAGATTAATTATTCGCAAGCTTAACGAAAACGATGTGGCTGATTTAAAAGAGTGGCTTGGGAGAGATGAAATCTATACATATTGGGGAAGAAAAGCAAGCAGGAACGAGAAAAATCCTGAACTTATGTTTGGTCCTGATCCCCGCCCCTGGGTAAAAAGAAAACCTTCTCCTGATTTTGATTGGGGAATTGTATTGAAAAAATCCAATAAAGTGGTAGGCATGATTGCGGTATTTGATATCCAAAATGCCAGAATGGGTGATATAGGATACAGAGTTAATCCTGAGTACTGGAATATGGGAATTACTACAGAAGCTTTAAAGGAAGTGATACGGTTTATATTTGAGAACACGGAATTGGAGCGAATTAATGGACGGGCGGATGTAAGAAATATTGCTTCGAATAAAGTTATGGAAAAATGTGGTTTTATAAAAGAAGGAACCGTTCGCCAGGGAAAAATGGTTTCGGTTTATTGCGACTATAATATCTACGGTCTGCTTAGAGAAGATTATAAGAGCATGCTATGAATATAAAAACTCTACGTCTTACAATTACAACTTTTTCCTCTGACATGGCCCAGAGCGTCTACGAAAATTCACAGGACGACGATACCAGACGATTTGTTCCCGATGAAGTTTATGAATCTGTCGAAGAAGCGCGCGCTGCAATTGAGTTTTTGGTTTCACGATATGACAGCGATGACGGCCCTTTTGTATATCCAATAATCACAAATGATGACAGCAAAAATATCGGCTATGTTCAGCTTTGCCAGATTGATGATGGCTCCTGGGAAATCGGCTATCACATTGCAAAACAGTTCACAGGGCAGGGCTATGCGACGGAAGCTGTAAAAGCCTTTCTTCCTGCAATGGCCCAAAAACTCAATATCAAAGAAGTCTACGGAATCTGCCTTGCGGAAAATACAGCTTCTGTGCGCGTTCTGGAAAAATGCGGGTTTGTTCAGATCTTCCAGGGGTTGGGAGTCTATCAGGGAAAAGAATCTGAAATCGTAAAAACTGTCTGGAAATTCATCTGATAAAAATCTACAAGTTGGCTAATAATTTTTCTCATGTTATAATTCTTATGAAAATTGAAAGGAGGTGGCGATTATGAGTTATTTTGAAAATGAAAATAGAAAAGCTGATAAACTTGACTGGCTTACTAAATGGCGTATAGAACATGAAGACGAGCTTGATGATTTAGGTTTTGATTTTACACCATCAAAAGAATGCCCTGTTAATGAAAGAGATTCTTCTGTAGTATCTTCGCTATCCGGAATTATTCAGTTAGACGAGAATTACGATTACAAATCTGATTATACCTCGTATCTTGAACAAAAAACGGAATAACAATCATGCTCTATCTAAAACCCGCCAACATTGAAGACATAGAAAAAGAACACGCGTTTGTTGCTGCTGAGCCGGCGGATGAAAACGGATTTTTAAATAACTATCATGATGTTTCTTTTGAGGATTTCAAAGCAATCACTTTGCCGCGGATGCTTGATCATGCCCTTGGCAAAAATATGCCTGAAGGTTATGTCCCGGAAACTTTTTATTTCCTCTGGAGTGATGAAGGAAATCCTGACGACCGTACAAATCACATAATTGTCGGAGAACTTAGACTGCGTCATCATTTGAATGAGTCTCTCGAAAACGGTAGCGGCCACGTCGGCCAGTTTATCAAAAAAGAATATCGCGGTCTTGGTTATTGTACACAGGGGCTTAAGCTTTTGATAGAAGAGGCGCGCAAAATCGTCCCGGAAAATGAACTATATCTTCATTGCAACATTGACAATCCGGCGAGCCTTCGTGTTATGATAAAAAACGGCGGTGTGATTCATCATAAAGACCAGAACGGATATTTTGTAAGAATTAAACTTCGTTGATAAGAAAATTGACAGTACGTACAATGTATGTTATTCTATACGTACAGAGGTGCTGTCATGGATACTAAGCTAACCTTAAAACTAAAAGACGATTCTATCTCACGTGCAAAAAAATATGTTTCCTCTATAGGAACTTCGCTTTCGGCTCTTGTTGAAGACTTTTTTGATGGTCTTACACTCAAGCAGCAGCAAGGGGAGTTTAAATACAGTCCTCTTGTAAAGGAACTTTCGGGAATTATTCAGCTGGACGAAAATTACGATTACAAAGCTGATTATGCTTCATATCTGGAGCATAAATATGAATAAAATTTTTGTGGATACAGATGTAATTCTTGATCTGCTTGCCAGGCGCCTTCCTCACTTTCATTTTTCGGCTGTCCTTTTCACTTTTGCCGAAATGAAAAAACTTGAGCTTTATACAAGTCCACTGATTTTTGCAAACACCTTTTATATTCTCCGAAAACAG
>JAIKVO010000045.1 GCA_024685655.1 Treponemataceae bacterium | reverse complement strand
AAAAAATCGTCCACTGCTTTGACCAATAGATCGGGCGGGGTGGTTTTTAGCAGATATTTTTCCGGCTTTGCTGCTACAACCTTCATTACGGTTTCTCTGTCGTCCTTGGCTGTTAAAAAGATAACCGGAATGTTTGCGGTGGCAGGTTCGCTTCGGAGCATTTCCAATACCTGAAGCCCTGAAACAACTGGCATTTCATAATCCAGAAGAATCAAATCTACATGGTTCTGTGCAAGAAGAGAAATAGCGTTCATCCCGGAATTTGCCATATAAACAACATATTTTGAGGAAAACCAATTATTCATTGCACGAAGCATAATGCTGTCATCATCAACGACAAGAATATGTTTGCGGGCTCCGGTTATATCGCTTCCATTCAAATAGTGATCCAATGATAAAAGAAGCTCTTTTATGTTTATTGGGCGGATAAAAACTGAAGTGACCATACTCTGAGGAATTTCTTTATATGCTTCTTCAATTTCTTTAGGATTACCGAGCAAAAACAGCATTCTGTTTACACCGCTGGTTTGCAGTAATCTTTTTTTCAGATATTTCAAAGTTCCGTTAAAAATAGATACATCGCCCTCCAGATAAATCATGTAAATATCTGGAAGATTGCTTATGTGATTAATTTCAATAGTATTGGGTTGGGTAGATACGATGGGAAAACCAGCTTCAGTCAAAGCTTTTTTTAAGGTTTTCGCAAGAAAGTTTGGCTCTTTGCACACAAATAAAATATCTTTTCCCATAATAAACAGACTCCTTTAATAAATCGACTTCGTTAAACAACTAGTTACATTATATAGTATAATTATTTTTTAACAACATTTATTTTTATAATATTATAGTACAATATTATCATGTATTTCTAAATATTCACTTTTCGTTTGGTTTTAAAGGTTGCCTATAGGCAATTTTGATCAAAAACTTTATGTTTCTTTAAATAAAGGACGAAATTCATAAAGAATTTAAGACATTTTGCTTTAAATGGTATATAATAAAAATAGAAGGGGGTGCATTATGAATCGGCTCAAGATTTTTTTCGTATTAATTCTCATTAGTGTTTGCGCGGTTCTTGTAGCACAGAGTAGTGATTCGCAGTCATATCACGGTAAAAGAGTGTCTTCGAATCAGACTCCTTTTGAAATTGTATTCATCTCAACAGAAAACGGAATAATACAGCTTGGTTTTTCAATACCAGTAAATCCTCAGAGCTTAAAACCGGAGAATATTTACTTGAACAGGAAGCCGCTGAATAAGGACACTACAATAAAGTTCAACAAAACTGGCAAAATTGTAGAAATCAGCGCGACTCTTCCTTCTGGTGTAGAATCAGTTCTTGCTATAAACGAAGTGCGTTCTTTTGATGATCAGACGCTTGAAACATCAGAATTAACGGAACTGGTTCCGGGAGAAACAAAGGACTACTCTCTTAAATAAAATACGGCTGGTCAAGGTTAGCAAAGTTCAAGACCTTGACTCAGCCGTTTTTAGTTTTAAATATTTCACAAAAGTATGAGGTCCGCTTGAAAACACTTGCACGCAAAATTGCATTGAGGTTCTTTTTTGTAATTGCGCTTATGGTGCTTTGTCTTTCTCTTACGCTTCTGGCGCTGATTAACTGGAGCTCAAGACAGAGTAAGAATAAAGAGATTACTAACGCCCTTGGGGTAATCACTTCTGCCGTGAAAAACGGCGAATCTCTTTACGTTGCGGAAGGTGAGCTGCCGTATTACATCACTTATACGGTTTACGAAGAGAGCACGAAGGAAATCTACGCAACAAACGACCATTTTATCCCCATCCTTCCTTTGGAAAACGGAACACCCGTTGAATATGTTGAGAAAGATTACTATACGGATGGTGATTTACGGCTTTTGTACGCAACTTCAGAAGTAGATACCGAAAATACGACTTATATCGTTCAAATTTCAATGGCAATAGATAAAGATGAAGAGCAGAATTCATTTTACTATTATGCAAGACTGATTCTTCTCACTTTCATTCCATTGCTTCTTATTTCTTATCTTGCCTCATTTTTTATTGCTAAGCGCACGTTGCATCCTATCGTAGAAATGACGAAAACTGCCGAAAAAATCACAACTTCAGAACTTGATACAATGCTTGATGTTTCTGATGAGCACAATGAGCTTGATGCTCTTGCTGTGACGTTCAACACTCTTTTCGCAAACTTGAACAGAGATATTCACGCAATAAATGCCGCGAACGAAGCAAAATCAGCCTTTTTGAGCAACATGAGTCATGAAATCCGTACCCCTATAAATGCTGTTCTTGGGTTGGACGAAATGATCATGCGCGATACTCATGAGCCGGAAATAAAGAACTATGCGCTCGAAATACAAAGTTCGGGAAAATCGCTTCTTTCCATTGTAAACGATATCCTCGATTTTTCAAAAATTGAGGCGGGTAAAATGGAAATTTTGCCTTTTGAGTATGATCTAAGCTCTACTGTAAACGATTTGGTGAACATGGTTGCCTCTCGTGCCGAAAAAAAAGGTCTTGAGCTTAAGATGAACGTAGATCCGAATGTTCCGCACTGCCTTTTCGGTGATGAGACACGAATAAAGCAGTGCATACTTAATATTTTGACGAATGCTGTTAAATATACGAACAAAGGTTCTGTTACAATGAACATCAGTTTTGAAAAAATTGATGATTCACGGATTAATCTAAAAGCTCAGGTTATTGATACTGGAATTGGAATTAAAGAAGAGGATCTGAAAAAACTTTTCTCACCGTTTGAGCGTATAGAAGAAAACCGCAACCGCACTATAGAAGGAACCGGTCTTGGAATGAGCATCGTAAAAAGCCTGCTTGCCGCAATGGAAACCAAACTTGACGTGAAGAGCGTATATGGCGAAGGTTCGGATTTTTCATTCGTTGTCGAGCAAAAGGTTGTGGACTGGGAACCTATGGGTGATTACGATGTTATGAAGCTACGGGCATTGGAACAAGCTGGTGGTGAATATCATGAAAGCTTCCAGGCACCAGATGCTCAGATTCTTGTAATTGATGATACGCCGATGAATCTCACTGTTTTCTGCGGACTTTTGCGCTCTACGAGAATCCAAATTGATAAAGCAGAAAGTGGTATACAAGCTTTGAACATGGCGCACGATAAAAAATACGATATGCTGTTTGTTGACCACCGCATGCCGAAAATGGACGGAATTGAAATGCTAAAAATCTTGCGTGATGATGAAACGAGCGTAAACCAGCATTCAATTTGTATCGCACTTACGGCTAATGCAATTTCAGGGGCAAAAGAGATGTATCTGGCATCGGGATTTGAAGGTTATCTTTCTAAACCAGTTGACGGTGCAAAACTTGAGTCGGTATTAGCGCAAATGCTCCCTCCTGAAAAAGTCCTGAAAGAAGGCGATGAAGGCTTTATAAAACATGACTCTTCGCAAGCAAAAAGCGGCGGCGGAACAGCTACTGATAGTGCAGGCGGTGCGAAAACTGGAAATGCTGTTTTATCTGCTGATGATGCAGTTGCAATTTCGGAGATTTTTGCGAAAAAGTTCGGTGTGAATATTGCAGATGGATTGCGAAACTGCAGTGGTGCGGATATTTATATGGACGCGGCACGTAATTTTTATGATGCAATCGAAGAAAAATCAGCAGAAATCGAACAATTTGGTATTGATGAAGATTGGACCAATTATACAGTCCTTGTGCATGCACTGAAAAGCTCGGCTCGTCTTATTGGTGCCGGAGATTTGTCTGCTCTTGCGGCTTCTTTGGAGGCTGCGGGTGATAAGGCAAAATCTGGGGATGCGGCAGGAAAGACCGAAATTGAGGAAAAAACTCCGCTTTTGTTGGAGCAATACCGTTCTTATAAACCTAAGCTCGCTCCTCTTTTTGAGGAATTCTCAGGAAGCAGCGTAGCGGGAAATTCACAAAATCAAGAGAATAAATCACAACTGCCGGAAATAAGCGTTGAAGAATTCAAAGAAGCTATGTCTGCATTAAAAGAAGTTGTTTCTGCATATGATTTTGGAAGTGCAGATATGATTCTGGAAGAGTTGTCGGGATATTCAGTTCCTGATGATTTTGCGGATAAGTTTACTGAAATCAAAAAAGCCGTAAAGATTGTTGATCAGCAGACTGCAATGAAGTTTCTTGAAGAGATTTAAGCCGTTGTCTTAAATCTTTTGTTCAAGCTTATGCACCGCTCCCAGCGCAAACTTTTATTCGGCAACGGCAAACTTCCTTAGTTTTTATGAAAAGCCTGTGGCTCGCGCTTTCAATGCGTATATCGCCGTGCCCGTCGAATTCCGCAACATGCCAGCCATATGGAAACCATGCGTCTGGAATAAAGATTTCAGTATCGGCGTCGTTTGTGTCTGGCGGGCAGATCGCGCTGTCCCATTCGAACTCAAAGAACGGAATTCCGTCAGTATGAAACTGAAAAGAGACTGGTTTTCCTGCGACTGCGATAGGGTAGGGGCGTGAAAAGCCTTTTTCTGCCTTAAATTGTTTTAAAACAGCGTTATAAACGTTAAAATCTGCGGTGCACGATGCGTCTTTTCCTATTCCGCATGGCGAAAACTCGGAAAGTACCGTGGAGATAAGCTCTTTTTCGGCTGTTTCCATGTAAGCTGTAAAAACTTCTTCTTGCGAATTGAAGTTAAGACGCTCTTCTTTGCTGCCATGCATCATATTCATCGGAACCCCGAAATCTCCCATGATAGCTGGTACGCCTTCTGCAAAAAAAGATTCGGCTTTATTCATTACCATTTGTGAAGTGTTTTCAAGCCATTCCGTCTTTGCTTTCCTGTACATGGAGATTCTAGAGTCATAGCAGCTGAAAATTCCTGCGGTGCTGAAGCCGTCAGTAATTCCGGCGGGAATGCATTCTGTAAAGAAAATGTATTCCGGATGTTTTTTTTGCAGTGCTTCCATGAACATCTGTTGGAACGGACGCAGATAGTCATCTGAAAAATCAACGGGTTGTCCATTTCGCATATAAAAATAGTCAGGTTTGTCTAGGATCGCCTCTCCGTTTTCCTCGTGCCATACGCCTGCTGCTTTCCACGGACATGATTCAATGGCTTTCTCGCCGGAATTCCTTTTGTCGTTTATTATGACACGCTTTTTCAGGTTTAAGCCAGAGTGTTTTACTTCAAAATGATTATATGTACTTATCAACCCGGAGGCTGCTTTCATTCCTGCAAAAGGTGTGCATGCAACTCCTTCCGGAACGTCCGGCAATATAAAGCTGTCAAGGTTTGAAATACCGATGTAACCGCTGTTCGGTTCATTCATTATTCCGAATCCGATAATATTTTCGCAGTCTTTAAGGCGGCGCGCGGCATGGTACATAGCGGCGATATAGTGTTCCTGAAGATAATCTTGTGCACTAATACCTTCTATTTTGCAATCCGGGGCGAATGTATTTCCTGCGAAGAAGAGTGTGAACATTGTCTGGCTTACGTATCTCTGGTAATTCAATTGCCAAGGCCAAAACTCGTATCCGTCTTTTCTTGCGGCTTCTTTAGTGTAGACGGCGCCGCAATCCGCAAGCAGTTCTTTATTGAAACCGACTTTTTCCAACGTCCAAAGCGGAGCGCCGCAGCCTCCTGTTAAACGGCACCATGCGTTCTGGAACGGCTGTACAATAACGGTGATATTGTATTCAGCGGCTTTTTTCAGCATCCGCCGAGTATATGCAAGAAAATCTTCATCGTATTGTTCCGGACCTTCATGCTCTATGGCTTCCCATGTAATACCCCATCTAAGCAAAGTACAGCCGACATCGGTGAGCCGGCGGAAAATCTCATCGGCTTCAGTTTCTGGAAAGGGTCTGTCTGTAAAAGAAACGATGCCAGTATTTCCATTTTCAACAGGTTGTGGAGCTTTTATCCCTCCGAAATTAAAGCCTCTGAAAATTCTAGCACGGCCGTGAGAATCTTTTATAGAATCGTTTTCTGTGTACCATAGAATCTCATGTTTCATGTTTATTTCCTTTTCCTAAAGAAGTACAAAGCACGTAGTTCCTAGTGAGTTGCGCTGCGAACGCTTGAAACTGCGTTGCGAAGCTGCGTCGTGGCTGTTGAATAAGCGTTGCTTCAAAAACGTCTGCTCGAAGCTTGATGCTTCACATTTGTAATGGCATAGAAGCGGTACCGGGGCGTTGAAGACCATACAGAAATAAAAAAACAGACCTCTACGACTTTAAAATTGCCATAGAAGTCTGGTTCATTGAGAAAAAGTCTTCGTTCAATATAATCCTTAATACCAAACTATTCAGTCAGGATCTTGATAACCTGAGCTTTGTCTGTTGTGTTAAGAATTTCCTTGCGTTTTTCAGCGCTCTTGAAGAGAAGACTGACTTCTGCCAAGAACTGAAGATGTGGACCTGTCTTGTTTACAGGAGAAAGTGTCATTATAAAAATACGGCACGGTTCCTGATCAAGAGAATCGAAATCAACAGGATTGTCAGAAATTCCGATACAAGCTACAAGATCGCTGACCGTATCTGTCTTACCGTGTGGAATAGCAATACCATGCTTCATACCAGTAGACATCTTGCGCTCGCGATCGAGAACACATTCTCTTGCTGCATCCTTATTGCTCACCTTTCCGGCTTGAATAAGTATTTCCAGCAACTCGTCAATAATTTCTTCTTTTGTTGTGCCTTTAAGGTGGAGATTTACTGTCTCCGGCGTTAAAACTGTTCGTAGATTCATAACTAAAGTGTACGTTTACTTACCGTAAAAGTCAAGAATCATACATACCAAAATATTAGAATTTATGCTAGAATACTTTTATGAACGATATACAGAAGTTTCAAGCCGATATAAAACGGATTATAAAACATGATAGAGCAGACAATGGCGGAGTGTATGACGGAGTTCGTGCGTCAAAGACGATAGCCGAGCTGTTCATCTCTTCAAATAAAGATTGCCAGGGATTGGCGCAGTCTATTTCTGAGCTGTGGCTTTCTAGGGTCACTGCTTCCGCGAAACCAGATGAAGAGCCTACCGAGACTAACTTGAGCTGGCTTTTTGATGTTCAGGAATTCCTTGACGGAACATTGAGCGGCGATACGGTGCTTACAAAAGCAGATTTTTCGGAACTTCGCGATTTAATAGATTACGAAGCGGAAGATTTGCCGGTCGATATGCTTACATCGATGATGAACACGGTAATGGACCACGATGCCCTGTAATACTTTTTACGAGAGTTGCAACCTTTGCCCGCGAAACTGCGGAACGAACCGGACTGACAGAACTTCCGGGAAGACGGGATTTTGCGGAGAAACCGATGAAATCCGAGCCGCGAGCGCGTGCCTTCACTTTGGCGAAGAGCCACCGATCACTGTGAACGGTGGTTCCGGCACGATTTTTATAACTGGCTGCAACTTGCGCTGCGCGTTCTGCCAAAATTACCAGATTTCTCAATGCGGAATGGGAACCGTCCTCGCCGCCCCGGATTTTGCCGAAGTTTGCCTTAAGCTGCAGGGTGCCGGCGCGGAGAACATCAATATCGTGACCGGCAGCCATGACATTCCTGCCATTGCAGAAGGCTTGCGTCTTGCAAAAGAACGTGGACTTACGCTCCCAATTTGCTGGAACTGCTCAGCGTATGAGACTGTTGAAGCGTTGGAGCTTCTTAAAGGACTTGTCGATATATGGCTGCCGGACTTAAAGACTCTTAACCCGCTTATTGCAGACGCAGTTTTCAAAGCCCGCGATTACCCTGCTGTTGCGAAAAAAGCTATCCGCTGGATGATTCAGAATACTCAGGCAGTTTTTGCACCGGCACCGAACGACAAAGAAAAAATGATGTCCGGGGTAATTATACGCCATCTGGTTCTTCCGGGGCGGCTCGACGACACGCGGCTTACGCTCGACTGGCTCAAAAAAACTGCTGACCGAGACGATGACCATGCGGCGTGCATCTCGCTTATGTCGCAGTATACGCCGGTGGTGCCGGAAGAAGGCGCTTTTTCGCAGTCGCAGCTTTCCGCAAGAAACTCTGCGCTCGATGCGTTCAGCAACCGTCTGCTTTCAAAAGACGAGTTTGCGCAAATCCGTGCAATCATTGACGAATACGACTTTCAGTATCTGTTCTATCAGGAACTGGAAGAAGATACAGAATGGCTCCCGGATTTCAACAGGACACAGCCTTTCAGCAACAAACTCGCAAAACCGGTCTGGTACTGGAAATCAGGGTTTGTTGATCCGGCGGATTTAGCGTAATATTCAGCTTTTTTTAACATATTTATATACAAAACTCGCCTTTTTCGTAGTAGAATATTTGTATATGGACTCAAAGAAAAGTCTTTTTGATGTTAATGTTTCTGCGGTTTCAAAACACCTTAAAAATATATATGAATGTGGGGAATTGGATGAAGCCTCAACTATTTCCATTTTGGAAACAGTTCAAAAAGAAGGCGCACGGTCCATAAAAAGAAATGTTACCTTTTACAATCTCGATGCCATTATCTCTGTAGGTTATAGAGTGAATTCTGCAAAAGAAATAAAAAAGTAACAGGAGTAAGCGACATGGCAAAGAAAGTTGAAAAAAAAGACATCTCAATCCGTAGTTCGGCTGCGGAATATCTTACTTTTGTTGCAGCAACAGGCGATGACAAAAACAGTGTGGAAGTTCGCTATGAGGATGAAAATATCTGGGTTACTCAGAAGATGCTTGCTGTTTTATACGAAGTTGATGTACGAACGATAAATTATCATATTAAAAAGATTTTTGAAGACTCTGAATTAACGGAAGATTCAGTTATCCGAAAATTTCGGATAACTGCCGAAGATGGAAAATCTTATGATACAATGCATTATAACCTTCAGATGATTATTGCTGTCGGCTTCAAGGTAAACTCTGAACGTGCTGTTCAGTTTAGGAAATGGGTAAATCAGATTGCAAAGGATTACACGATTCAGGGCTGGGTGTTAGATAGTGACAGGCTCAAAAACGGCGGCTCAATTTTGACGAAGGATTATTTTAAGCGTTTGCTCGAAGAAATCCGAGAAATCAGAATTTCTGAAAGACAGTTTTACCAGAAGATTACTGATTTGTATGCGACTGCAATTGATTATGACAAAACTGCAAAGACTACAAAAGACTTTTTTGCTAAGGTTCAAAATAAGTTGCATTGGGCTATTCATAAACATACAGCAGCTGAATTAATTTATGAACGTGCTGACAGTACAAAAGAAAACATGGGACTTACATCGTGGGAAGGAAGCCCGAATTCAAAAATCAGAAAGTCTGATGTTTCGATTGCAAAGAATTATCTTAGTAAGGATGAACTTCACTCTTTGGAATTAATTGTTTCTGGATATCTGGATTTTGCTGAAATGCAGGCAAACCGCAATATTCCTATGACTATGGAAGATTGGGCTAAACATCTTGATCGTATTTT
>JAIKVO010000260.1 GCA_024685655.1 Treponemataceae bacterium | reverse complement strand
TGGATAAGTGATGTGCTGGATCATTCCGCCTTCACTTGCCTTTCCATAGCGCTTGATAAGCTCTTCCGCACCACGAAGGTCATCTTCTGACTGTGATACTGTACCGGTAACGATACCGATATGGAATGTTTTGTTTTCCTGTTTTGTTGTTGTGGTGGTTGTCTCTTTCTTTCCACCAGCAAAAACGAGGGATGCAGCGAGCATGAGAATAACTGCTGCAATCAGAGTTTTTTTCATTATAGTTCCTCCAAATTACAGATAAATCTGTAACGTTTCAATATTAAGGAGAATCACCGATTTTCACAATAGGCAAGATGCATATTTATGTTAAAAAATAGAAAAAATATAGAATTAGGATGTGGGTATCTATTCAGTAGAATTAGCTTTTTTCAAGGTCTTGTAATTTGAACGTAAACCATCAATATGTTCGAATAAGTTAGGATTTATATTATTTCCCATAGGATCAAGTATAAAATCAATTCCTTCTCGACGGGCTAGTTTTGCTGCAGGAACAAAATCACTGTCACCGGCAATCAGAATTATCTGATCAACTTGTTTTTTATATGCTAGAGAAGCAATATCAAGACCAATTTTCATATCAACGCCTTTTTGACGCATTGAAATCAAAAAATCGGATTCTTTTATGTCTTCAATATTTATTTCATTGCGGAATAGTTTTTTCAAGATTTTATTATCAAGCGTATAAGTCGCTTCTTCCGCCGCTAAAAAACCAAGCCTTAACGCAAACTTTCTTTTTTCTTTTAGGCAAGAGAGAAAATCATTCATCCATTTGAATGTTGGTTGTTTTGAAAAATCTATGGTTTGTCTCAAAAGTGGGTGATAAACTTTTTTAGCAACAGGCTCACAATCGTAATAAAAAATTCTATATAAGTCCGAATGTTGATAATGCTTCTGTTTCTTTTCATCTAAAGTATAAACGTCACGATTCCTAAGATGCTTCCTACAATATAATTCTAATTCCTTGGCACGTTCTTCTGGAGATTTTTCCCCAGCATAATGGCGAGCCAGTTTTCTATAATATCCGCCATCTACAAGAATCGCTGTTTTCAAGAGAATCTCCTTAAAAAGCAAAAAAAAGGCCTCGTAATCTTTGGCTCAACCCTCATACTGGGTGGCTGTTTCATTACAGGCCTGTTAAAAACGTGATTTAAACAACCACTATGGTTTTAATATATACAGGTTTTGTTTTCTCGTCAAGGAATTGAAAAATCGCCTTATAGAGACGAAATATAATAATCATTACCTTTCTTTTCCCGAATTATTAGTTTCTCTCTTTCTAAATCTTTCAAAACTGATAAAATCTTTCGTCCATCATATTCTTTTATGTTTTTATAAATTTCTTTTTGCGATAAATTTTTGCTTCTTACTAGCTCCATGACTTTTGAAGAAATATCTTCTTTGATCCTAAAATACTCTTTCCAATCCTTAACAGATTTTTCCAAAAGGTTTATAAGCTTTTTTTCTCTATCTTCATCATAGATATTTAATTGCTGAAAATAATGCAAACAAAACTTTATATTATCTTGTCGTTGTAGAATTGAACTTTTTTCTATCTCAAATTCAATTTCCTCATATAATTCTTTTTCAAAGTCAGATTTTATTAGAATATCAGAATCAAGTATTATTTCTAACGTTTTTTGTGCAACTTCTGTATTATCCAAAACAAATAGATTTAAAACTGTATACCAAACAAAATCTTTGTTTAGTACTTTGAAATCTGGAATCTGTTTTTTTATATTTTCAATTTCCAATGCAATCTTATAACAACAACTAACAGATTCAACAAATTTCTTATCACGATAAAGAGTTCCTGCGTTTTCTGTCAAACTAAAATATTCACTTGTAGTCACAAATAAATCTCCCTACATACTTATACGCATATTATTTTTGAAATACTCATCTGTGTATAAATAGAGAACAAGTTAAATATGTTTATTATAAACTATTGATCAGGATATACAATAAAACCACTTCTTGTTTCTGATAGTGTATTGATAACATAAACTTTAAATGGATTATTCATCGGCTGTCTAATATAAACAAAATCAGTGTTCCACCACGTTGTTCCGTTCCGTGATGTTGTGTAATTCGGTATATCATCGCTACCAGTCCACCTAAGTATTTCTTCTCCATCCATTGTTTGTACTACATAAACCCAGTATTTTGTGTTCGCATAACCAATAGTTGGAGCAGTAATATGTATGATAACATGACCTCCAATTGGCTCATAACTCTCCTCTTTTTGCAATTTATCAGCAGACCACATTTCAACTTTTGCTTTATTATTTAATTCCAATAATAACTGTTTATGACTTTTATATTCAATTGTTGCAGAATTTCCACTTTCAATTGCTTCAATTGTGGAGCCGTATTTGCTTTCTGCAAAAACGAGGGATGCAGCGAGCATGAGAATAACTGCTGCAATCAGAGTTTTTTTCATTATAGTTCCTCCAAATTACAGATAAATCTGTAACGTTTCAATATTAAGGAGAATCACCGATTTTCACAATAGGCAGAATGCGGATTTTGTACAAAAAGGGAAAAAAATATTGATTTAGGATGTGCAGGAGAAATATTGTTTGTGCGCGAAATCTAGCCAGAATCACGCACCGAGACAAATAAATCTGCGCAAAACTAGAACAGCCCGGAGATTACGCCGTCGTCGTCAACATCTATTGTGAGTGCCGCCGGAGTTTTCGGTAAGCCTGGCATCGTCATTATGTCGCCCGAAAGCGGCACGATAAAGCCTGCGCCTGCATAAAGCCTTACGTCGCGAATCGGGAACGAGTAGTTTTCCGGCGCACCTTGCAGCGACTTGTCGTGCGAAAGCGAGTACTGCGTTTTTGCCATGCAGACCGGCAGATTCCCATATCCTTGCGCCGTATAGTCAGAAAGACGCTTCTTCGCTTCGGCGGAGAAAGTTACTTCTGCTGCATGGTATATCTCGTGCGCAATCGTGTAGATTTTCTCCTCAAGGCTCATGGAATCCGGGTAAAGCAAGTGGAAATCCGATTTTCCTGCGTCACAAATGGCGCAAACTTCCGTTGCAAGTTCCGCTGTGCCTTCGCTTCCTTTGCCCCATCCATCGCAAAGAATTGCCTTAATGCCTTCTTTTTTGCAAAGAGATATAAGCAGTTCCGTTTCTTCGCTTGCGTCTGTTACGAACTTGTTTACAGCGACGACTACCGGAACTCCGAATTTCTTAAGGTTCCCGATATGCGCTTTTAAGTTGCAGAAACCACGCGAGAGAGCTTCTGTATCCGGCTTTGCTAGGTCAGGCTTTTTAACGCCACCGTGCATTTTAAGAGCACGCACCGTAGCGACGATAACGGCTGCATCCGGCTTAAGACCGGCTGTGCGGCATTTTATGTCAAAGAATTTTTCTGCGCCAAGGTCGGCTGCGAAACCAGCTTCTGTAACAACGTAGTCACCGAGCGCAAGGGCACATTCGGTGGCGTTCA